>NZ_JBHWLC010000051.1:0-62597 GCF_042730635.1 Streptomyces sp. NPDC059917 | reverse complement strand
AGGCAATTCCGGCTCCGCCTCAGAACCGGCCCCGTTACGCGGACAGCCAATGGACAGCCAACCCGCACCCGGGATAGTCCCCGCAATGAAGGATGCGGTGTTGCGGCAGGAGCGATAACTTGAACACGTTCAGGGCGCATGCACGTACCGATCGTGGGGGCTTTCAGTGAGTACACCAGCGGGACACCTTCCCAGAAGCAGCACATGGGCGTCGCTCGCCCTCGCCATCGCCTGCGCTCCGGTGGTATTCGTCGCCTGCTCAGCCTTCGCCATGGAGCACCTCGGAGACCCCACAGGGGTCCCGTGCAAGGAAGCAACAGCGTTCGCGATGGCCGAGCTGCCGGAACGGGCTACGGACGCGAAGTGCGAAAGCGACGGCGTGCTGGACCGCTCCTACAGAGGCACCTGGCAGATGCCACGGGCTGACCTCGACGCCTGGGTGAATCGGTACTTCCCCGACCGCGAGCCCCCGGCGGCCACGGGGATACCTTCGTCCTGCAAAGCAGACCTCTGCGTGGCAGTGCACCGGGACCCCATGGCCGCAACCACAAAAGGCGCCTACACCATCGGCCTGGCAGCCGACTTCGAACCAGACGGAACCGCACACATCCGCTACTCATCCAGCACCTACTGACGATGGGGCTGGGGTCGTAGACCATTCCCAGGGGTGCCCGCCGGTCCCACTGCCTGCTCGATGGTGACTCACCCTCGCGCGTGGGGCCGCATCGCTCCGGCGACGAACGGGCTTGCGGTGGCCGTGGGCGGGTACTGGTAGCCGACGTCGTCGAATCCGGTGCCGACGGTGATGCTGGAGATGCTCGCTCTTCTCGATGTGCGTTCCGGTCAGCGGGTGCTGGAGGCCGGGACCGGGACCGGGTACAACGCGGCCTGGTTCTCCCACCGCTTGGGTGCGCAGAACGTCACCTCGCTCGACATCGACGGTGGGCTGGTGGCGCAGGCTGGGAAGAACCCGGCCGCCGCGGGGTACGCGCCGTATCTGGCGGTGGGGGATGCCGGGCTGGGGTGGCCCGGGCGGGCTCCCTACGACCGCCTGATCGCCACCTACACCGTTCGCGAGATCCCTTACGCCTGGGTCGAGCAGACCCCGCAGGGGCGGATCGTGGCACCATGGGGCGGCAGCTTCTTCTCCCACTCCTACGCCGTCCTAGACGTCGACGGCGGGCGGGGCGTGGGCCGGTTCACGGGGTGGCCGGCGTTCATGCGGACCCGGACCGGGCGGCCCACCGCGGGTACCTTTCCGACTTCTACCGGCAGCACGACACCGGCACCCCCAGCCGCACCCCCATCAACCCGTGCGCCTTCGCCGAGGATCCGGACGCGCTGTTCTTCGTGGGGCTGGCCCTGGCGGACGCCTAGTACCTGCTCGCGGAAGCCGACGACGGCAGCGGAGAGGCCGCCTTGTGGATCCTCGCCGACGACCGCGCCTCCTGGGCCACCATCGAGTACACGCCCGGGCCCACGGAGTTCGAAGTCGACCCGTTCGGGCCACGAAAGCTGTGGGACGAAGCCGCCACCGCCCACCAGTGGTGGACCCGCCTGGGCTGCCCCAGCCGAGACCAGGCCGGCCTCACCGTCAACCGCGATGGCCAGCACCTCTGGCTCGACGACCCCAGCTCCATCTTGACCCCGCCGTCCCACCTCCGAGCCCGCCGGGAAGGGCGACGGCCCAGGTCCATCAGCAGGTACAGCCCAGCAGTGCGACGGCGGCGGTCACGAGTGCGTCGGCCAGCGTCTGTCGGTCGGTCCCGTGACGGGGCACAGCGTCTCAGCCGCGTTCTGGTCGACCTGCTCCGAGGCGCCGTCAGAGGCGAGCAGCACGAGGCGGACGTCCTTGTGATGTCCGGCTCCGTCGACCACTGCGGCGCACGCCTTGCTGTTGCGCCGCTGCGCCCGGGACATGCCCATCACCACGGTCCCGTGCTCCGCGCTCGCTCGGCGACCTCCACCACCTGCTCATCTCCTTCGTATCGAGGTCACCCGGAACAATTCGTTGACCTGCGGTGACGCAGAATTTCCGAGGAATCGGTTCCCGCCCCAAACAAGATCGCTTCCCGGCTTGCCGGGCATCCGCGGATCGCGCCGCCGGGGGCACCGCGGCTGGCAGCGCCGCGAGCCCCGGCAGGACTTGCGATTACCTGTCGACGGCGTCGGGCAGTCGCTCCCGACGACTCATCCCATGCTCGCCTCCATGTGCCAGGACGTCGCGGACGCGCACGACCGAGGCGAGCTGATGATGGGACGGGCATGGAGGATACGCCGAGGTCTCCCTGGTTTCGGACCAGCTCCATGTTCTGGAAGCAAACGGGCAGAAGATCAATACTCCTGGCGAGGCCGCCAAGGCATTGGAAGGGAGTGTCATGCACTCTGTACACGGGAGGAGACCATCCGAACGAGCGAGCGAATATCATTCCGCACGGGAGTTGCATACCGCCGTGCCGAAGCTGCGAGCAAGTGATGAAAAGACTCGGTATCGCCATTGCAATGACCTCGAACCCCTGTTACAGAGAGTGTAGAAATGAGATCGCCCGCATCGCCGGAAGAAGTGGATTCCTGGCTCCGCAGCCATGGCTGGCATCCGGACCTACACAACCGCGTCGAGGCCGACCGTCTCATCGATGCCAGGGTCAGGGATTCCGCACGTCAGGACTTCCCGATGGCCCCCTGGGGGGCCATGCGGGAATTCGTCAGCCGCTACGCCGGGCTGGAGTTCCCGGCTCCACTGGCGCCCGAGCGCGTGTTCGTCGCGGACCCGACGCTGGGATATGAGGGGGACGCCGAGGACATCACCGAACTATCTGCCGAGGTGGGACGCAAACTGTTCCCCGTCGGCTATGAATTCGGTGAATCCGGAATCGTTCTGATGGACGACCTCGGCCGGTTCTTCTACCTCCACCACACGGGGCCCTACTTCCTCGGCGAGAACGAAGCGCACGCACTCTCCAGCCTGATGCGTGGCGACCAGGACGAAGTGGATGATTACTGTGTCTGACGACATTCCCGGCGTGGCCGCCTCGCTGCTCGTGCAGGGGGCCGTGGTCAGCCACACCAACTTCACTGGTGACGGGGAGCCGCAGCTGCACCCCGCCGTGCAGGAGTTCTTCGATGCGCTCCCGATCGCACAGCGCGAGACGTTCATCGGGTACTGCGCCGAATCGGCACTGGTGTCGGACCAGTTGTACGGTCTCGACGCACAGCGCGGCGACGGGCGGCCCGGCACCCTCGACGAGGCGCTCACGCACTTCGCCGGCGCCGCGATCGTCGCCCGGAAGATCCGCCCCACGGCGATCCCGAGCACGGTACGGAGGCCGAGGTCTGCCGCTCCTGTTCCGCACTGCTCGACCACCTCGGCGTCAACGTCATCCATGACCGGTGACGCGGAGTTCGCTGCCCTGAGCGCCGCGGGATGGCAGCCCGGGCGGGACGCAGGAGACGCGGCCATGCTGGCCGTCCTCAGGACCGTACCGCTCGGCCCGTGGCAGCTCTTCGCCGCCGCGGAGAGCGCCCTGCGCGAATTCCACGGGCTTCGCGTACCGGCCTTCGGGCCCTGCCGGGACGTCGCGCCCACGGGCTGTGTCGTCGACCCGATGGAGGCCCGGCAAGCCTCGCGGCCCTTCAACGGGATCGCCGAAGTCCTCGGTGTGCGGCTGTTCCCCTTCGGGCGCACCGATGCCGACGCCCGGCTCGGCGTCGACGAGCTGGGCCGACTGTTCACCGCGGACCACGGCGGCGCCCGACTGCTCGGTGAAACCGTCCACGACGGGCTCACCGCCCTGGCCGAAGACGGCGCGTCGATCCGGCTGACCGCCCGGCACCGCGTATGGAACCTCGACGACCGCGGTCTCGGTGCGGGGGACCCGATCCGCGCCGGCGCGCGGGCCGTCCTGGTCGCCGTGTACGTCCTGCACGCGCACGGCGCCTTCAGCGCGCGCGAGGTCCGGCTGCCTGTCACCAGTCTGCGCGGGATCGGCGTGCTCGTCCTCGATCAGCTGTTCCCGCTGCGGGCCGGACGGCTCGAGGACGGTGCTGATCAGCTGGCCGCCGACATGGCGGCCGCCGTGGAGGCCACGGGCCTCCGCCCGTAAGGAGCGGAGCTGGTGTTCTCCGTACCGGCCGCGCACCCGCATCGACATCGACGTCTACACCCCCGGGAGTCGTCGACTTCTTTAGCGAGCGGGTCGCCGGTGACGGTGGAGACCATCTTCTGGACGGGCGGGAAGACGAGGTCGCCCGCGTACTCGGCCACCTCCCGCTCGCCCTGGGCCACGCCGCCGCCTACCTCCTAGCCGACCGAGCGCTCCGGCTGGAGGACGTACTGCCGGACTGGGCGGACACCGAGGGCTACCAGCGGCAGGTCACCGCCGCCCTGCTCCTCTCCCTGACCGCGGCCGAACAGGCCGGCCCGGTGGGCGTGGTGCTGCCTCTCGTGCGGCTGCTCGCGCTCCTCGACCCCAGCGGCCACCCCGAAGCCCTCTCGACCACCCCACCCGTCACCGAATTCCTCACCGCGGCCCGGAGCCAAGGCGACAAGGCGGTGACCACGGCGGAGGAGGCGGTCCGCGCTCTGCGGGTCCTGCGCCGGTACGCACTGATCAGCACCGACCCGCACACCCCGCACCGCCAGATCCGGATGCACGCCCGCGCCGCCCGCGCCATCCGCGAAACCACCCCCACCAGCCAACACCCCGACCTCACCACCACTATCGCCGACGCCCTCATCGCGATCTGGCCACCCACCGATCTACCTCGGGAACTCGCACGAACACTGCGGACCAACGCCACCACACTGCTCCAACACGCCGAGAAGTAACTCTGGCAGAACGGCATCCACCCTGTGATCTTCTCTAACGGGCGCAGCCTCAGAGCCGGGGGCCTACACCAGGACGCCCACAACCACTGGGCCTCGCTCACGGAAACGGCTGCCCGAGTACTCGGGCCGGACCACCCCGACACCATCAAAGCCCGCGCCGACCTCGTCACCGCCTTCTACCACCTCGGGCGCCACCACGACGCACTCGCCCTCCTGGAATCCGTCCACGCCGACTCCGAACGCATCCACGGACCCGACCACCCCAACACCCTCAGCGCTCGCGCCAACCTCCCCGCCACCTACCGCAGCCTCGGACGGCACAACGAGGCTGCCCAACTGCGGAACAAGCCAGCTCCGTAGCACTGGTGAGAACACCCTGCAGACCCTCCTCCACAGGGACGTCAGCACCGTGCTGGAGAAGGATGCCTACCTCGCCCTGAAGATGCGGGGGTGGTGCGCAGGGGCGTTTCTCATTCGTTCCTAGCAGCTCCGGTCAGCTCAACCATCCGTAGCCCGCGACAGCGCCGAGGGCGAAGCTCTTCGGCGTTCGGCATGATGGCGGCCAGCCAGGTTTCAGCAGAGGTCTAGAGCCTGTCTCCTTGATGCGTCGTTCTACTGGTCGGCCCCCCTGAATGCTCGCGGCATCGCGCATGAAGCCTGTCCACATGGACACATTCGCGGACCGATTCGACGGCGGGTGCAAATGGCGGGAAGCCGCCATCGAAGAGGCGCCGGAAGGGCGCTGGGTCCGTGACGCTGTGGAACGGCAAGTGATCTAGGATATCGGTGCCGCCACGAACCCTCTCCATGGTGGACGGATGGCCCCGTTCGCCGAGGACTCGTGGCAGGTACGCATCGGGAGGATCGCGAACTGGGCCGGGGTGCTGCGGCTCGCGGCCCGGTCAGGCGGATGGGTGCTCCAACCCGTCGCCGGACGCGTCCCGTCAAACCCTGCTGGCATGACCGAGCTGCTGTCCGGTATCTACGCGGTGGGCGAGCAAGGAGAAATCTGGATGCGCCAGTTCCTGAAGGGTGAGCTGCCACCAGAAGGCGAGATCGCGAAGGCTGAGGGCTTCCTCACCGGCCCGGAATCCGTCGAGGACCTCGAGCTCTTCTTCTACGACTGAAAGGCCGTCGCTTCGTCGTCACCGCCGTGCCCAGATGAGGATGGCGGCGAGGTGGAGCGCAGCCTGGTAGGCGATGGCGAGCTTGTCCGTTCGCATGGCCAGGCCGCGTCACTGCTTCAGCCGGTTGATGCATCGCTCGACCGCGTTACGTTGCCCATTCGCCTCGAAGGCCGATGGACGACCGCCGCGCGGCCTCGCCGTAGACGGTGGCCGATCTGGTCGGAGGGCTGAGGGATGACAGCACGGAATCCACGTCGGCGGAGTTGACTGCGGATCGCGCGGGATGAATACGCGCGGTCCGCCAACACGGCATCGGGCCGGGTCTTCGGTCTGCCGGGCCCGTTTCGCGGGACACGGATGCCGGCCATGACGGTCCCGGAGGCTGGGGTGTCGCCCGGCTAGCCCGCGGTAACGCGGAGGGCCAGGGCTTCGATGAACACGCGGCCTTCCGACCTCGGTCATCCAGGTCCCCAGGCGATATGAGAGAGGTGAGCCGTGCAGTCCCGGCTGGGATGGGCCGAAGAGCTGACGCCGCACGGTACTAACGCAGGACGGGGCAGTTCGCAGCCGCGTACTCGTCTGCGATGGTGAAAACGCTGGCACATCTCGGGCATTCGGCCATGCCGAAGAAATAGGAGATTCCCTCGGCGAGTACGGCTTCCCCATCGCGTACCGAGATCTCGTACATCCATCGGCCAACGGCCGAAAGCTCCTCAGCAGGACAGGGCCGCAGGTCACGCCGGTCAATGTCGCCCAGGTTCCAGTCGCGGATCGCCGTGTAGCGGCCATAGCCGCCAATGGCGATGATCACCTCCGCCGCGCAGTGAGGGCACGGGAGCTCGTAGAAGTCGTCGGCGAAGTCCCCCAGGACATTGACCCAGTGGTATTACTCCCGGACGGCCAACAACGCGCGGAAGGTGACCAGATAGTCGGCCGGCCTCGACTGCAAGTGCTGATCCAGGAGAACTCCGAACTCGGAGATCACTTCTGCGCTGTCAGCCAGCAGATCGTCGCCGTCGTGGTGACTTGCCGCGCGCTCCATGATGTCGCCGGCCAGGTGTCGCGCCTGCGCACTCCCCGCGGCGGGGCGCACCAGCCGGGGCAGGGCCGCAAGGCTGGCCAGCGAAAGCAGGTCATGCTCAAGGACCAGCCGGTATCCCAGCTCGGTCCATGCCTCGGCGTCGTCCTCACGCTCCACCAAAGCCAGAAGCTCGGGTACGCGGTCCACGTCCAAGCGGCAGTCGTACATCTGTGCCCAGTTCACCACCCAGGCATTGAACTGCCCCACGAGCTGTGCGTCGACCCCGACCCCAACGTCACCCCAAAGATGCATCGTCAACATGACGCCTGGCTTCGTGAGGTGTCTGCGGTGAATCCGGCCACCGGCGCGAGTGAGTTGGCTACTCGGGGGCTGTCGCAGCTGGTCGTCGGGCGGCTACGCCCACCTATCTGATCAAGAATTTGTTTGGATCGCTCACGCCGACAGCCGCAGAGTCTGTGGGCCATGCGACGGGCACGCGGACCCATGCGCCTGCCCCCGCTGGGCCGAGCCTCACCCCTACCGAGGAAAGGGGGTCCGAACGTCGGTGGCTTGCCCAGGCCCCCTGAAGAAGTAGCAGCGGTCGGTGCCCAACTCAGGGGCGAACCGCTCGGACGTGGTCGGCTGAGAGGTGGAGTTCGTACGGCAGGCAGCAGTCGGAGCAGAGGGTCGCGACGAGGGTTCCGCAGGCGCACAGCTGGTTCATTCCGCCGTCTGGGGTCGCTCCGCAGCAGGCGGAGGAGGCGTGCTGCAGCTCAAGGCCGCGGGCGTCGTCCGGGTTGATGACGATGTTGCCTCGCGGGCCCTGCGACACCAGGGGTTTCCCCTCCACGTTGAAGTGGCCTCCGTGGCGCGGCATCACCGGCCCGGGCTCTTGGGCGACGACCAAGGGCCCACCGTACGGCTCCGTCTCGATCGCGTAGCAGCCCGACGGCACGGTCGCCGGAGAAGGCCCCGGCTCATCGGCGTCCCACCACGCGTAGTACGGAGCCTCGGGTACTTCGGGCAGCCGTGTGAGCGGTCCCGTCAGCGAGACGCCGCATGTTGCGCACACGAACGCCACCGCTTCGGCCTCTGCGGCCCCGTCGGTGATGTCAACAGGCAGGGCGGCCCGCCGGTATTCCCGCTCGCCGACGCCCGGGTCTCGGTCTCGCTGTTCGTGCATCCGCTGACGGTACGCGGCGAACTGCCGGGCGCGGCATCCGCCCCCGGCGGGACCGGCGCACGACAGCGGTGCGAGTCGAGCGGTCAGGTACTGCCAGAACTCGGCGACATCGTTCTGCTCAGCAGCGGGGTGCTCTCGTGCCCCGGCACCACACGCTCTCACTCCGGACCAACAAGAGCCACCGGGCCTTCCTCAGCACGAGGGCCGACTCCGCCGCCAGGGCAGGAGCCCGGGCGCGGGACTCGTGCGAGGCCGGGCCCGAGGTGGGAGCGGCCTCCGGGAGGGCCAGGGGCGGGGCGGTGACGTCGGGGACGCCGCGGGTCCTGCCGGGCGGCGGTGGCGGTCGGCGGTCGGCGGTCGGCGGTCGGCGGTCGGCGGTCGGCGGTCGGCGGGGCCTATTCGTCAGGCCCTCACCAGCCTGCGGTCAGGGTGGTGGGGCTCGAGAAGGTGGTGTCGTTGCGGCCGGTCCAGCTGCGGAGCTCTCCGGTGCTGTCGTCGCGGGCCGTCAGGTCGGCCCTGCCGTCGCCGGTGAAGTCGGCCGCTGTGGTCTGCGAGAACGGGTTCCATCCGCCGGTGACGGTGACCGGGGCGTTGAAGTAGCCGCCCGCGTTGTGCGTCCACATCTTCAGGTTCCCGGAGCCGTCGCGGGCCACGATGTCCGCCTGGTGGTCGCCGTTGAAGTCGGCTGCCGCGGTCTGCGCGAAGTCCCAGCCGCCGGTCAGGACCACACCGGCACCGAAGGTACCGTCGCCGTGGCCGGCCCAGATCTTCAGGTTTCCGGAGCCGTCGCGGGCGATCAGGTCGGCCTTGCCGTCACCGTCGAAGTCGGCCGCGGCGGTCTGCGTGAAGTTCCAGCCGGCCGTGACGGTGACGGCCGAGCCGAAGCTCCCGTCACCGCGGCCCTTCCAGAGGTTCAGGGTGCCCGAGGCGTCCCGGGCCATCAGGTCGGCCTTGCCGTCGCCGGTGAAGTCGGCAGCCAGGGTCTGGGAGAACGGACGCCAGCCACCGGTCACGTCGACGGACGAGGCGAAGGTGCCGTTGCCTCGGCCGAGCCACATCTTGAGCACGCCCGTGGAGTCCTGGCGCGCGACGAGGTCTTGGGCCCCGTCGCCGTTGAAGTCCGCCGCAGCGGTCTGGGACATGTTCACGCTGGGACCGTCGGCCGCCCGTACCAGGGTGTCGGCGAGAACCTTGGTGCCCGCGTCGCCGAAGTGGAGGTGGTCGTCACCGCCCGACTTGAGCATGCCGGGCAGGAGTTGGGAAGGCATGTCGGGGTCGCGGGTGGCGAGGTCGAAGTCGGTGTGGGCATCGGCCTCCGCCATGGTCCTGATGGCGGCGTTGACCTGCTGGCGGGTGTTCTCCTTGGCGTCGCTGTAGGCCGAGTAGCCGCCGAATGCGGGAATGGTGGCGACGACGACGCGGATGCCGCGGGCCTTCGCCCGCGCGCTGATGCGACGGATCGCGTCCTTCACCAACTCTGCGGACGCGCCGTCGTGGGCGAGGTCGTTGATGCCTTCGTAGAGGACAAGCGTACGGACGTTGCTCTGCGCGAAGACGTCCCGGTCCAACCTGCTCAGAGCGCTCGGGCCGGCGGCGTCCGCGCGGTCGGCCAGCAGCCGGTTCGCGCTGATGCCGGAATTGACGATGCCGACGGTCCCGGAGGTGCCGTTCAGCGCCGCTGCGTAGTGGTCGGGCCAGCGCTGATTGCGGTCCGGGGTGGAGTGCGCCCCGTCGGTCTGGGAGTCGCCCAGGGCGACGACCGTTCCGATGTCCTCGGTCGCGGCGATGTCGACGCCGCTGACCAGGGACCAGTACGAAAGCGTGCCCGGGAAGGCGGTCGCGGCGGTGTCGGTCGTGTGGTCACCTGCCTGGCGGGTGCTGATGAAGGAGGTCGTCAGGGCGTAGTCGTGCGTGGGTGCCCAGGTGACCTGGTCGGGCAGGTAGATGCTGACCAGCAGGTTCTTCCCCGCGGTGACCGGGAAGGTGACGGGGTCGCTGTAGATTTCGCCGCCGGCCGGGAGGGTCGTCGCCTGGCTGCCGCCGAACGTCAGGGAGACGGGCGCCTGGGTCGCGGCCGCGCCGCCCGCCGGTGCCTGGGACGCGACGGTCACGTGGCCGAGTCGGATCGCCTGCGGCGAGAAGGTGTTGGCGAAGCGGATGCGGGCCGAGCCGCCACTGGTGTGCGGATTCACGACCATGCGCAGGGTCTGCTGCGCCCAGCCCGGCTGGGCCAACTGCTGGGCCGAGCCGAATGACGCGCCCCAGCTGCCCGCCCAGAACTTCCCGCCCGGCGCCGCCGGCGTGCTGCGTACGGCGATGTCGAAGACGTGCAGGGCGGGCGCGCCCGCCGTGGCGGCGCTGCCGGTCTTCGGCAGGGTCACCGATGTGACGTCCTTGCGCGGATCGAGTGGCACAGTGGCCGCGTAGAGCCGGGCGGCGGCCGCCTGCTGTCCCGACGGCGTGTTCCGGTGGTCCAGGCTGAGGGCCGCCGTCGCCGTCCCGCCCGCGCTCCAGTCCCCGACCTCCAGGGTCTGCTGTGCCGACGTGCCGTCGCTGTAGGCCACGGTTACGGGCCCGGAGACGGAGCCGGACGTCGCCGACGCGAGGAATCCGAGTGCGTTGCCTGAACCTCGTACCGCGAGGGTCTGGCCCGCCGCCAGCACGTTGTCGGGCTGACCGGGGGCGACATCGGCTCGCGTGTAGGTCGTTCCGCTGACCGTGATGCGTGTACCCCGGCGCCAGCCGGCCTTGTCCAGGTCGGTGGCCGACAGGCTGCGTCCCGCGGTGTCGAAGTCGGCTGCTGCGGGTGCGTCGTCCGGGCTGATCGCCGTGTTGTTGAACGCCTCGCGCACGCTTCCGTACGGAGCGGCGTGCGCGGTGGTGGCGGTCGTCGTGATCAGTCCGCCGGCGGCGAGGGAGAGGATCAGGGGCAGGGCCGTGAACCTCGTCCGGCGGAAGGAACGTCTCGGGAAGGGCATCGGAGCATTCCTCGGGTCGGGGGTGGGGGGCGCCGCCCCGGTGGTGTGGTGTCCGGGCGGCGGTCGGTCGGAGGGTGAGGTGGTTTACCAGCCGCCGGTGAGCTTCGAGGCGGCGTTGAAGGTGGTGTCGCCGCGGCCCGCCCAGATGTTGAGGTTGCCGGTGTTGTCGTCACGGGCGATCAGGTCGGCCTTGCCATTGCCGTCGAAATCCGCCGCCGTGGTCTGCGTGAAGTTCCAGCCACCGGTGACCGTGACGGGGGCGTTGAAGTAGCCGCCCGCGTTGTGCGTCCACATCTTCAGGTTCCCGGCGGCGTCCTTGGCCACGATGTCCGCCTGGCCGTCACCGTTGAAGTCGGCTGCCGCGGTCTGCGTGAAGTCCCAGTTACCGCTCAGCGCCGCGCCGGCGCCGAAGGTGCCGTCGCCACGGCCAGCCCAGATCTTCAGGTTGGCCGCGGAATCCCGGCCGATCAGGTCGGCCTTCCCGTCACCGTCGAAATCCGCGGCGGCCGTCTGCGTGAAGTCCCAGCCGCCCGTCACGTACGCAGCAGCGCCGAAGGTGCCGTCGCCACGCCCCGCCCAGATCTTCAAGTTGGCCGCGGAATCCCGGCCGATCAGGTCGGCCTTCCCGTCACCGTTGAAATCCGCGGCAACGGTCTGGGTGAAGTCCCAGCCACCGGTGACCGTGACCGGGGCGTTGAAGTAGCCGCCCGCGTTGTGCGTCCACATCTTCAGGTTCCCGGCGGCGTCGCGGGCCACGATGTCCGCCTGACCGTCACCGTTGAAGTCCGCAGCCGTCGTCTGCGAGTTGACCGGGCTCGGCAGACCGTCCTCCGGGTAGGGGTCGGCGTGATCGGCGCCGAGACCGGCGGCCGGGCCGCAGTTCGGCCACGCCTTTTCGCCCTGGACCTTCAGGACCTTCTCGGCTATCAGGATCTGCTGCTTCTTCGTGGCGAGGTCGGCACGGGCGGCGTACGTGGTGCCGCCGAAGGCCTGCCAGGTCGCAGAGCTGAACTGGAGCCCTCCGTAGTAGGGCCAACCAGGCTTGTTGTAGCTCCAGTTGTTCGTGCTCTCGCAGTGGGCGACCTTGTCCCAGGTACTGATCGACGCGGCGTGGGACGTGCCCGCCGATGCGGTGAGGACGACGAGGGTGGAGCAGGCCGCGGTGGCGAGGGCGAGGGCACGTCGCCGGAGGGCATGCATGGGAGAGGTCATGACAAAGGTCCTTCGGGACAGATGGTGAGGAGGGACGACGGGGGCGGCGCGCGGGTGCCGGACCGACAGCGCGGTCCGTCCGGCACCCGTCGCGGTGGGCCGGGGTTACCAGCCGCCGGTGAGCTTGCCGCCGGTTCCGAAGGTGGCGTCTCCGCGACCGGCCCAGATGGTGAGGTCGCCGTTGTTGTCGTTACGGGCGATCAGGTCGGCCTTGCCGTTGCCGTCGAAGTCGGCCGCGGTGGTCTGGGAGAACTCCCAACCGGTGGTGACCTCGACGGGAGCGTTGAAGTAGCCGCCCGCGTTGTGCGTCCACATCTTCAGGTTCCCGGCGGCGTCCTTGGCCACGATGTCCGCCTGGCCGTCCCCGTTGAAGTCCGCGGCAACCGTCTGCGTGAAGTTCCAGCCCCCGCTCAGCTGCGCTGCGGATCCGAAGGTTCCGTCACCCCGGCCCGCCCAGATCTTCAGGTTGCCGTCGCCGTCACGGGCGATCAGGTCGACCTTCCCGTTGCCGTCGAAGTCACCGGCCGCGGTCTGGGTGAAGTTCCAGCCTCCCGTGACGTTCACCGCCGCGTTGAAGGTGCCGTCGCCCCGGCCCAGCCACAGCTTCAGGTTTCCGTCGCCGTCCTTCGCGATGATGTCGGCCTTGCCGTCGCCGTTGAAGTCGGCCGCCACGGTCTGCGTGAAGTTCCAGCCACCCGTCACGTCCACCGGAGCGTTGAAGTAGCCGCCCGCGTTGTGGGTCCACATCTTCAACGACGCCGAACCGTCACGGGCGATGATGTCCGCCTGACCGTCACCGTTGAAGTCCGCCGCCGCCGTCTGCGTGAACAGCGGGGACGGGGCGTCGATGACCCGCTTGTAGCGGAGCGCCTTGTAGTCGCCGTTGGGGTGGCCATCGAACTCGGGCGCGTTGATGGGCACTCCGGTGACGTACTTCACGGGGTTCGAGCCGAAGCTGTAGTAGGAGAACTTCGTGTGCGCGGCGTCGTCCCACTTGTCGAAGAGGAAGACGTGGGCGTAGTAACTGTTGAGGATGTCGCCCTGCTTGAGGTCGCTGCGCGGGATCTCGTAGGTGTCCGGGGAACTCCCCAGGGCGCGGGTGTCCAGGCTCGCCGACAGGTGCCAGGCCATCGAGACGTATCCGGAGCAGTCGGTGCGGTAGACGCGCCCGTTCGAGTCGGGATAGTTACGGCCCTGGTCGTACGGGATGCCCTTGTTGAGCCAGTACTTGGCGCGCTCGACGATCTCCTGTCGGGTGATGGCGCCGCCGACCGAGGACTCCGCGGCGACCGCCGTCACGACGCTCGGTGCGGGCGCCGCCGCCGCCGGCTGCGCAGAGGTGGCCGCCAGCGCCAAGGAGGCCGCCGCGATCGACAGGGCGAGGACACGGCCGCGAGAGGAAGCAGTGGTCATGGGAGTGGGCATGGGCATGGCAAGTCTCCAGATGGCAAGAGGGAAGAAGAGGGGGTGGATCGAGGGAGAGCGGGGACCCGAGCGGCGGGTGCTTCACGCCGCTGGACAAGGTTCCGAGACGTCGGCTGCCGACCAGCGCCGTCGTTGCTGCTGCCCGGTCGTGCGCGGCTGAGGGGCTGCTACTGCCAGCCCGCGTTGTCCTGCACCGCCACCGGCGGAACGGAGCCGGTGGGCGCCGCGGCGGGCGCTCCGGCGCCGGACAGGGGGGCGAGGACGAGGTGCGCGAGGAGCGCGGCGGCCTGGGCGATGCGCATGCGAATCACATGAGTGCTCCGTTGTTGAGAGCTGTCGGCAAGTCGGACTGGTGTCCTGAACCGGTCGTGTCCCGCGGTGGCGCTTTCCGGTCCGAGTGCCGTCCGGATCGCTGTCCGTCGGGCAAGAACCACTTTCGCCGCGGGTAAGGACGGGTGGAAGGGATCCGAGGTGGACGGAAACGGCAGCGGATGCTTACGTCCACCCGCAGCCGGGGGCTGTTCGATGGGGGCGCGAGGACTTCGGCCCGTCCGAGCGGCCAGACCCGGAGGCCGGGTCGGCCGGCGAGCAGCCCTGCGCAGACGCCCTTCACGACCTGCACCCCGGCCAACACCTCCGTCCACTTGGACGTCGCCGCCGGACGGATCCTCCCGTTACCGATTTCACGGCTCCGCAATGGGGCCTCCGGCCTTCGGTCCGGCATGACTTTCCCCCTTGTTGTTGATGATCCGGGGGGGGTGTCACCGGGCCCTGAGGCATCGACGGACCACTGATGAGGGGCTTGAGCACCGGCTTCACCCGAGCCGGAAGAGCTCTCAGTGACGTGGATGTGGCAGCTCGGCGCCGAGGCAAGGCCGAACGAAAGCGTGAGTGGAGGGGCTCGCACGTGATCGACACAAGTGACATCGACGTCTTCCTCGGCCTGGACGTCGGTAAGACCGAACACCACGCCATCGCCGTCACCCCAGCCGGGAAAAGAGCCTTCGGCAAGCCGCTGCCCAACACCGAACCCAAGCTCCGCGAGCTGTTCGCCAAACTGCGGGCCAAGCACGGAACTGTGCTCGTCGTTGTCGACCAGCCAGCCTCGATCGGGGCTCTGCCCCTGGCCCTCGCCCGAGACATGGACTGCGAAGTCGCCTACCTGCCCGGACTGACGTTGTGGCGGATCGCCGATCTCTACCCGGGTGAGGCGAAGACGGATGCGAAGGACGCGTTCATCATCGCGGACGCGGCCCGCGCGATGCCGCACACGCTGCGGGCGATCGACGGCGAGGACGAGACGATCGCCGAGCTGGAAATGCTCGTCGGGTTCGATGACGATCTGGCCGGTGAGGCCACGAGAGTCGCGAATCGGCTGCACGGTCTGCTGACGCAGATCCATCCGTCGCTGGAGCGGGTGCTGGGGCCGCGGCTGCAACATCCGGCCGATCTCACGCTGCTGGAGCGGTTCGGGTCACCGGCCCAGATCCGCAAGGCCTGCAGGCGACGACTGGTCACGTTGTTACGGCCGAAGGCACCGAGGATGGTCGAGCGGTTGGTCGAGGAGATCTTCGCCGCTCTGGACGAGCAGACCGTGGCTGTTCCGGGGAGCGAGGCGGCCGCGCCGATCGTCCCGAGCCTGGCCCAATCTCTGACCGCCGTCCTTGACCGGCACAACTCCTGGCAGGACGGATCGAGGAACTCTTGGCGGCCCCACTTTCGAAGGTCCTGAGGTTGCTGCCGGGAGTCGGCATCAGGACCGGAGCACGGATCCTGATCGAGGTCGGCGACGGCAGCACCTTCCCGACCGCCGGCCACCTCGCCGCCTACGCCGGACTCGCCCCGCCACCCGCAGTTCCGGATCCTCGATCTGCGGCGAACAGCCCTCCCGGCGCGGAAACAAGCAGCTCGAACGGGCCTTCTTCCTCTCCGCGTTCACCGCCCTGGGCGACCCTGCCTCCCGCGCCTACTACGACAAGGAGATCGCCCAGGGCAAGCACCGCACCCAGGCCCTGCTCTGCCTCGCGAACGCCGGGCCGACGTCCTCTTCGCGATGCTCCGCGACGGAACCTTCTACGAACCCCAACCCATCCGAGCGACTTGAGGCCCGCTTGCCCTCCCTCCAAGCCCATGGTCAGCTACAGCCATGGGGGACGAGAATTCCGAGCACTTGACACTCATCCGTCGCTGGCTCGCGGGCGAAACCGTCAACAGCACCGTCGGCATCAAGGTCGTCAGTGGCCCCTTCCACGGACGGACCAAAATCGTCGAGCTCGACCAGTCTTCGTGGCGACCTCGGACTGCACCTGGCGGCGGCTTCCGCCGGTGCCACCGCGTCATCCTCGACGAACTCGGCGCCCGCGTGGAACTCGACCGGGTTCGCTGTGCGATCGACTCCGTCAGCATGCGGGCTGCAAGAGGGGGCCTCTGACAGGACCGACTCCGGCCGACCGAGGCAAGTCCAGATCGTAAATCCACTTGATCACTGACAGAAATGGGCTGCCGCTCTCGCTGGGCATTTCCGGCGCGAACATGCACGACAGTCAAGGTCTCGAACCGCTCGTGGGAGGCTTCCCGCCGATCCGCTCACGCCGCGGCCCACGACGGCGACGGCGCGCCAAACTGCACGCGGACAAGGGATACGACTACGGCCGTCGGCGCCGCTGGCTCCGCAAACGCGGCATCCGACACCGCATTGCCCGCCGGGGCGGCAGGTCTGCGCAGTGGCTCGGCCGCCACAGATGGGTCGCCTAGAGGACCGTCTCGTGGCTTGCCGGCTGCCGACGGCTCTCCAGCCTCGACGCGCGCAAGGCAGAGCACTTCCTCGCCTTAGCCGGCATAGCCGCAGCCCTCACCTGTCACCGCAGACTCGTCCGTGTGGACGGGCAGGAGCAGTCAGCGTGAGGCCCCGACACTGGCAACCCAGACACCGAAGGGCATGATCTCCTGCTCGGTCCCGCTCTTCACCGAGACGCCCCGCACGTCGTCCAGATACGGGCAGGCGACGGAGCCCGGCTCGCTGTCGGCGAGAAAGCCCTCGACGACCGGACCGAGGTCGTCGGAAGCCACATAGCTACCGCTGAACGGCAACGCATCCGGGGGCACAGAGCCTGTCGAGCACCGAAGCCACCCGGCCTGTTCGTCGTGCCACACGTAGAACGTCGCAACGCCGGGAAAGCCCAGATCTCGAATGCGTTCCCGGATGGCAGCAGCAACCCGCTCGAAGGCGGCCACCACCGCGGCGACGGACAACGAACTCCTGTCCTCGTCCGCCGTACTCAGTGACCAGGTGTTGGTCTCCCACTCCACCCGCCGGTCAGCCGGCTCCAAGACCAGCGGCTCGGCCGCCACTTCAGCAATCCACGTCAAAAGCACCACATCAGTATCCTGCGCAGCCCAGCCCGAGCACCACCAAAAGAAGCGATGTCCAAGGCCGCACCCCCGGCGCCACGGACCGCGCAGCCCGCCTGACGCCCGCGTCCCTGAGGTCGCCGCCGAACGCCCCATCTATAAAGCCCGCACCGATGTACCGGATCGGCGTCAGCCAGAAGGCGTCACGGCGCTGCGCTTCACGCTACACATGCCCGGTCTCAACCCGTGCCCACCGCAGTCGTAACGGCGGCACGCGCACTCCTGCACCGAGCCGACGTACGGCACCGCGTGCCGGATCACTCCGGCCGCCGCCCCCTCGGCGGCGCCCGGAGGCAGGCCTGCATGGCCACTGCACCCTGGCCACGCCCTCCGGCGGGCCCGGGAGCTCGCAGCCGTCGACCAGGACTGGAACCTGCGCGAGAACGGCTGGACGATGGGCTGGCAGCAGCACTACGCCTACCTCTCCCGACTCCTCGCCGACGGCGCACGGCGCGCCGAACTCGTGCCCGGGGTCACCCATCACGGTCAGGACGGCGGCCGCGGGCCCGCCACCCAGCGCCGGGACTTCAGCAGGTTGAATGCCGAGCAGCAGCGCAGGCTCGGCGAGCTCGACGTGAAGAGGTCGCGCCGGCACGAAAGGCCATCACGAAGGCCACCACCACATCCGGGCCGGGCAAGAGCGGCAGGGCGTTCGGGCAGGGGCCTGCGACGCTTGCGCAGTACATCGCGCGGGAAGACCAGCTCCAGGGGCACGGCGTCGTCCAGGTCCTGCACGACCGGAGCCAGCACCACACCGGGATCTGGCTCGGGGACACCGAAGCCCAGCGCGACCGCCCCTACGCCGGACGTCTCGCAGCCCCGGCTGAAACTCGGCGTGGAGTGGGCCAGCCGTTGGCCGCAAGCTCCAGCTCCAGCTCCAGCCGACGAAGTGCCCGCTGGCCGGGTGCTGGTGCTCGTTCCCTCGTTGGACCCACTGTCGTACGGCCACGCCGCTGGCACGTACCTGCTCGGGCTCTGGATGCCCGGCCCGCGCACGCCCCATCGGCACCCACTCGCCCGTTCGGCCGGCTTACTCGAACGCTTCCGCCGCCCCCTGCAGACGCTCCCGGAGCAGGGTGGCGCGTGACGGTCGGAGGCGAGGCCGATTACTCGCGACCCACGCCACGAATGTCCTACTGGACGGTCGGGACAGAGGATGTCTTCAAGGAAGCCTTGCCCGTTCGGCGCGGTGTTGCTCCGAAATCGCGCCATTGAATGGGTAGCCGCTACGGATTGACGTGTCACATGTCATAAACCCATCCTCTGGGTGGCTCGTCAGGAGCTCCGCCTCTGGTACCCCTCGATCTCAGATCGTGCGGTTTTGCATGCCCACGGCTTCCTTACCCCGGAGCCGCAGTCACCACCGCACCGCCGGGAGTGTCGCCACAGCGACCCCGTTCCGGTATCCCGCCGCGAGCACGTCCCCGCCCAATTCCCTTCGGAGGTACTCCGTGTCATCAGCGTTATCCACGCCCACCCGCACCGCCTTGGCGGCAGTCGTCATAGGGGCAGCCCTCACCGGTTCCGCCGGGACTGCCGCAGCGCAGGTCTCCCTCTCGCGCTACGTCGCGCTGGGCGACTCGTACGCCTCCGGCGCTGGGGTGCCCGACCAGCTGGACAGAGCGTGCGACCGCTCCAGCCGCAGCTACCCGTCGCTGGTCACTGCCGCTCTGAGCCCCAAGACAAAGGTCGATGTCTCCTGCACGGCCGCCACCACCGCAGACTTGGCCAACACTCAGAGCAGTTCCAACGGACCGCAGTTCGACGCCCTGACCCCCGACACCGACTTGGTCACCCTGACCATCGGCGGCAACGACCTCGGCTTCACCGACCTCATCGGGCGCTGCATCACCCTCGGCCTTTTCGCCCCCCTGGGTTCCCCCTGCAAGGTGAGCTACACCATGAACGGGACCGACCAACTCCCAGCGAAGATTCAGGCGACGGCCAGCAAGATCGCCGCGGTTCTCGACGGCATCCGCCAGCGCTCCCCCCGAGCCGCCGTCCTGGTCACGGGCTATCCCGTGATCGCTCCGGACAACGGCACAAACTGCTTCGCCACCGTCACCATCGCCAAGGGCGACGCCCCCTGGCTCCGCGACACCGCCAAGCGCTTCAACGCCGCGATCGCCGCCCAGGCCGCCGACCACGGCGCCCGCTACGTCGACACCTACACCCCATCCATCGGTCACGACGTATGCGCGCCTTCGGGCACCCGCTGGCTCGAACCCCTGATCGCCAACGGTGCGGCCGCCTTCCACCCCAACGCCGCCGGCCAACAGTCCATGGCCACAGCCGTCATCAACACGACCCGCTGACCCCAAGCACCACACCACACCACACATCAGCAACGGCCACCACGTGGCTTCGCGTCAACCGTCAGGCCCCGATGCGAAGCCACACCTAGGATTGCGGTTCTGGGGCGGGTACCCGGAGACGGACAGGACTTCATGAGCGACTCCGAGGCCGCCGCCTGGCCCCGCTGCAGACCATGCTCTTGGAGCACGCAGCTGCACACGACCTGCGCGCCCTCATGGCCTTCCACCAGAAGGTCGTGGAGGCCCACGTTCCCGGACAAGCTGCCAGCTTGTCGTTTAACCACTGAGCTGGCGTGCGGTCATGGTGACGGTGGGCGTTCTTGTGCCTGCTGATCGGTCGCTTCGGCTTGTGTGAGTCCACGGCGCAGAAGCCCGGCATACTCGCGCATCGTCCGGACTATGGACGAGTCGGCGATTCGCTGCGCGGCGGCTTCGGCCGACTCGGTCCAGGTCCGGAGCACTTCGAGGGGGCGCTGGTGTCCGCAATCCAATTCGGTGCCGGACTGGTCGTAGACGACGGCCTCGTAGCCGATGTTCACGCAGACGCTGACGCCGTGGGCGCGGAAGGAAACGTCGAAGGGCGCCTCGTCAGAGTGCACCCCCTCGGGGGTTTCGGTGGCGACCGTGAACCGCTCCTTGGGTTTCATCCAGTAGTCCTCGCCCCATGGCTCGACCCAGATGCAGAGCGTCTTCGCGGTGTCGTTGTTCAAGCTGATCGTTGGCATTGCCGCAGGGTAGAGCCACTAGGACAACTGTCATAGGTATGTTCGAGATCGTCCAGAACATCGGACGCGCCCTCCGCCCCCGCCACTACGAGACCGTGAAGGGCGCGCGGATCATCGCCCAGGTATTCCTCCAGCCCGGCGAGGACCCTACCCACATGGTCGCCTGCGCCAGTTACAAGCCGCTCGTCCCGGCTGGCGCCAAGTCCACCACCAACGTGATACGGACGGACGGATGGTCGGCACCCACGCTGGGGGCGGAGGTGACCGCGAGGACCGGGACGGCGCCGTTTGCTGCGGCCGAGTCGGCGCTGCTGTACTTCTCCGCACCACGGGATGCGGCCACAATTGCCGCCTCCGCATTCGGGTCTACGGACCCGAGCCGCTGAGGTGGCTGGAGGGCGACCAGTCTCTGCTGCGGTGGTACTCGGAAGAACGGGATCGTCGGCCTGCACACTGTCCCGTACGACGTTGAGGTCGAGATCGCAGTCACCAAGGCGTTCCCACTCGGGCGGTGGGTTCATCAGCAGCGCAAGGCGCTGCGCACCGGAGAGCTGGCGGAGCAGCGCAAGCCCCTACTCGACTTGCCGGAGGCCGGGATGGCCTGGGAGCCCGGTGAGGAAACCGGGGAGGGCACGCTCGCCGTGCGGTGGTCCTACCGGCGGGCCACCGGACACCTCGCGCCGCGGTAGAACGCCGTGGGGCGAGGAGGGTGGCCGGGGGAGAGTTCATGAGCGTCGCGGCCGAGTTGCCGGAACCGTCCGAAGGAGCCATCGAGTCGCTGTCCCAGCTGCAAGAGGTGTTCGGGAACGCGTTGGCGTCGACGGGGCAGACCGTGACCTGGCTGGCGGGAAAGGCCGGGACGGGACGTACGAGCGTAAGCAACACCCTGCATAAGCGGGCCGTGCCGCGCGCGGACCGTGGCGGGCATAGCGCGAGCGTTGCGGCTCGACGTGTCGACGCAGGTTCGGCCGGACTCAACGGCGACCACGGCGGTGCGCAGATCATCCAGCGCGTGGGCGAAGCGCTCGTCGGCAGGTTCGTAGTGGGTGAGGCGGCCGTGGAGCACAGTGATGACGAACCCGCAGTCCCCAGGTACGCCAGGTGGTTGGACAGGCCGGTGCGGGAGACATCGAGGGCGTCGGAGAGGTCCGCGGGGTGGGCGGGGCGTCGCGTAGCGCGAGCCAGGGTGCCCAGCCCGTCACCCGGGCGCCCGGCCAGACCGGCCCGTGCGCGGCCTGCCACTCCCCCTGCGGTCGCCGCGAGGAGAACTCGGTCGGAGGCGAGGCCGAGCCGGTCGTTGTGAAGGTCGGCCTATGGTTCGCCAGCGCCAAAAGCCGACGCGACCCCGGCGGGGCCCTGCGGCGCCGTTGTGGTTCGCTGCTGTGGGGGGAGGCGATTTAGGTACGGAGGGTACGGAAGAAGGCTCTGATGTCGTCGACGAAGAGGTCGGGGACCTCGAACGCGGGGAAGTGTCCGCCTTCGGTGTGCTCTCTGAAGAAGACGCTGCTGTCGTCGCCGGGGCCGAGGACTTTGCGGACCAGCGGGTCGCTGTAGAACAGCGAGGAGGCCATGGGTACGCCGCTGGTGCCGCCCCAGCCAGGGTTGTCGGCGTGGGCGAGCTCCCAGTAGAAGTCGCCGGCCGCGGGGCCGGTCCGGGTGAACCAGTAAAGGCTGGCGGTGATCAGGACGTTCTCGCGGCTGATGGGTGTGGCAGGGTTCGCCCACTGCACGAACTTCTCCGCGATCCACGCCAGTTGCAGGACGGGCGAGTCCGCCAGACCTGCGGCCAGGGCGTTGGGCATGGTCTGGTGCAGCACCTTGTAGCCCTTGAGCTGCCCCCAACTGCGCTGCGCCGCTTCCACACCGGCGAGCTCTTCCGGACTCAGGCCGTTGGGGAGCGGGAGGTCTTCCCCGGCCATGCCGAGCTGCAGGCGGTCGCCGTGGGTGTGTGCGCCGATGATCCGGTCGGGCATCAGCGTCGTCATCCGGCCGGTCACGCCGGCTCCGATGTCGCCGCCCTCCGCGCCGAAGCGCTCGTACCCGAGGCGGGTCATCAGCTCGCCGAAGGCCAGGGCGGTGCGCTCCAGGTTCCAGCCGCGCGCCGAGAGCGGGCTGGAGAAGGTGAAGCCGGGCAGCGAGGGGATGACGACGTGGAACGCGTCGGCCGGGTCCCCGCCGTGTGCGCGTGGATCGCTCAGCGGCCCGCCGGCTTCGAGGAACTCGACGAACGAGGTCGGGTAGCTGTGGTTGAAGAGCAGCGGCGTGGCGTCTGGTTCCGGGGACCGCAAGTGCAGGAAATGGATGGTCTGCCCGTCGATCTCGGTCGTGAACTGCGGGAAGGTGTTGAGCTGGGCCTCGTGGGCCCGCCAGTCGAACCCGTTCGCCCAGTAGTCGGCCAGCTCGTGAAGGTAGTCCGACGGGATGCCGTGATCCCACTCCGATTCGGCGCCCGGCACTGGGTACGGCGACCGGGTACGCGCCAGACGATCATGCAGGTCATCGAGATCGGCTTGCGGGATCTCGATCCGGAAGGGGCTGATGTCAGCGCACATGACGGCCAAGATAGGGGGTGAGCAGGGCGGGGTCAGGGAGCGTGATCGCCCAGGCGGCCGGTATCACGCAAGCGGCCCTAGTCCGCCGGCGTCCGCTGTCGCACGCGCTGGACATCGCGTCCGGGCCGCCCCGGGCCACTGCGGCCCGGGGCGGCGGGGTCGGCTCAGGTCAGGTCAGGGCTTTGCGGACGGCGGCTTCGACCAAGGTGGCGGTGTTGGCGTGGCCGGCGGCGTTGGGGTGGACGATGGTGGCCCGGTTGCCGTCGGAGCACTTCAGGGTGAACTGCGCGGGCGGCTGGCCGACGGCGAGCTCGGTCGGCCAGTACGGGCCGGCCTTGCCGCAGACGCCCTCGACCCACTTCCTGGCACGGGGCTGGCAGGCGTCGTGGCCGACGCTGGAGGTGGCGGTGTCGAGGTAGGTGTAGCCGTAGTCGACGAGTTCCGTGGTGTCCTCGATGATCGCGTTGAGCTCGGTGTTCACCTCTGCCAGCCAGGCGATGTCCCCGTGGGTGGCCGAGAGCCGGGTGCCCTCGACGTCGGCCGCCAGCTCCCTGGTGTCCTGGCGATCACAGGTGGTGGGGTCCGCCGGGGCAATGGTGGGGTAGCCGACTGTGATCACCTTGGCGTTGGGCGCCTTGTCGTGCACGGCCTCCAGCAGGGTGACGTACTCCCGGAAGACCCGCTGGAACTTGTCGCGGATCGACTCGGGGTCGAGGACGAAGTCGCCCCGCTCGTAGGCGTCCCTGCAGGGGGTGGCGTCGTCGTCCTGCCCGGTGCCGAGGAGCAGGCAGTTCGTGAGGATCTTGCCGAAGGGCAGGGTGTTGCCGCCGACGCCGATGGTGACCACATCGGTGCTCTCGCTCAGCTGGGCGCGCTCGATCTGCGCGTCCACGGAGGGCCAGCCGCCCTCGGGGGGCCGCACCGGGCTGATGGGGCTCTGCCGGGCGGAGGCGATCTCGCCGATGGTGGCGCCGCCGCAGCTGACGTCGGTCAACCTCACCGCCCTTCCCGCCGGCGGGACGGACGCGAGCCCGCGCTCGACGAGGTTCGGGTAGGCGCCCGTCGTGCGATCACATCCGTCCCGGTCCGAACTGCCAAGCTCCGGACGGGGGTCGCCGACGAACACGCCGGCCGTGTACGAGTCGCCGAGCGCCACCCACTGCACCGGATCCGCTGCTGATGCCGCCGAGGCCGCGCCACTGGGGACCGCGGTCGCCAGGGCCAACGCGGCGAGCGCGCCCAGCGCGACCCTGCGCGCGAGGGACGTCTTGAGGTGGAACACGTAGCCTCCTGAGAGGGAACCAAACCAAATGGGCTGTAACGCTCCGCACTTAAGCAGTTGCTGGACGTAGCGGTCCATGATCCTGATGATCATTCACTCCACCGTGTCCGGAGCCTTTCCCCAGCCTGTTTCACCCCTGGGCGCCGCCCGGCAGATCACGGCCGGAGCCGCGGGGAGAACACCACGGCCGTGACGGCGCCGCGACAGACCGGGCCGGACCCCTCCTGCTGGTGGATGGCCTTCCCGACCCCATCAAGCAGTCCCCCACGCGCCGGACGAAAGCCCGAGGTATCGCCCCGGCCATCAGGACGCGACGTCTCCGTCACGGGCTAGCACGGCCAAAACAGCCGAGCGGCCGGGGACCGCGGCGACGGTGCGATCCCGGATATACCCGAGGAGAGAGGGGCAAGCCCATCGAACGCGCCTGCCTCATGCGCAACATCAACCGCCACGGTGACGACACCCAAGGCGCCGACGACGGGGGCGGCGAAGGTGGCAGCGGCTCCGCTGGTGGGGCGGGCGCCGGTAGCACGGGCTGAAACGCCAACGCCGCAGGCTGCACTCACGCGGCCGGTGGTGCCGGAAAGTGACGATCACCTGGCAAGGCCCGTAGCCCCCATCATGTCCGGGGCGCCGCAAATCCTTACTGAGCGCGCCGTAGTCGGCCGGGATGGTCGACTACGGCGCGCTCAGATCCCCGCCTCGTTCGCAGACGGGTGGGTCAGACGGTGCGGCCGAAGTACGCGGCGAGTCGGTCGGCTGCCGGGGCGCCGTCAGCGGCGGGCTCGGAAGGGCCGAACATGCCGGTGGCGGCGCGGATCTCGTCGGGGAAGTTGCCGTACCAGCCGGCGAGGGCGGCTTGGACGGCGTCGGGGTCGCCGGTGCGGTCCTGGCCGGTGGCGGTGGCCACGTCCCAGCCGTGCAGGACGACCTCCAGGAGGTGGAGGTCCACGATCCGCGGACCCGTGCCGCCGCCGGGCAGCGGCATCTGCCGCTCCAGCGCGCCCTCGGTCTGCCACGCGGCGAGTACTTCCCTGGCGCCGCGGGCGTACACGTCACCGGGCTGCTCGTAGCCGATCTGGTCGCGGGCGAAGAGGGAGAAGTCGGGGCCGCCGCCTTGGGCGAGGGTGACGTAGTAGGGGTTGCCGGCGACCAGGTGGTTGACCAGGGCCCGCACGTCGAAGTCCTCGCACGGGGTGGGCCTGCCGTACTGGTCGGGCGTGACCTTGCCGAGCAGTCCGGCGGTGTGGTTCAGGGCCTTTTCCAGCAGCACGATCTCGGACACGATTGCGCCTTTCCTCACGGGGTTGTCGGGAGCCGGGCGGCCACACGGCCCCAGGGCTCGCCAGTCGGCTCCAGCACCCGTTCGTAGAGGGGGAAACCGCACCAGCAACTTCAGAGTGCACGGACTTGCGGACACCTTCTGTCCGCAAAGGGACGGGTCGGGCCCAGCGGAACGCTTGGTAGTCGGGTGAGACGCTCAGTTACGGCGGTCGTGGCTGAGCGTCCTAGTTGGTTCTGACCGCGCTTCCGTGATGGCTACGCCATCTGCGGGTGCTGGAATCGACGGCCCAGACGATCACGCGTGCCTTGGGCTTCGCGGCCTGAGCAGGACTGCAGGACCGTTCCGCCAGGGGATGATGTTGGCATGGAGACGGAATCGCTTGAAGGTGTTCTCTTCCCTGGCCTGGATCTCGTAGTGCGCCAGGCCACGGTCGTGGAGGACAGCTTGATGGTCGATGCGGCTTGCTGCGGACCGCCAGGGCCCTGTCCCCAGTGTCAGCATCCTGCGGCACGCGTCCACAGCCGGTACTGGCGTCAAGTTGCCGGGCTACCCGCTGGCGGCCGCCAGATGATCGTCCGTCTCCGTGTCCGCCGGTTCTTCTGCGATCCGATCCAATGCCGGCGCCGGACCTACGTGGAACAAGTAGCTGGCCTGACCGAACCGAGGCTGCGGACTTCGACGCCGGCCCGGTCGGCGATGAGGGCAGTCGCGGCGGAGCTCGGCGGCCGCCCAGGCCAACGCCTATGCACGAAGCTGCGGATCCATGGTCGGCGGACAGCCCTCCTGGGACAGCTGACGGCTCAGCCCGTGCCGACCCGGGCCCCTCGGATACTCGGGATCGACGAGTTCGCGTTCCGCAAGGGCCGGACCTACGGCACCGTCCTCGTTGACGTCGAGTCCTCCCGGCCGGTGGACGTGCTGCCGGATCGAGAGACCAGCACGGTCGCCACCTGGCTCCATGACCACCCCGGCGCCGAGATCATCTGCCGAGACCGCCTGATGTCATTCACAAAGGCCATCAGGCAGGCCGCCCCGGACGCGCTGGAGGTGGCAGATCGCTGGCACCTCTTCCAGAACCTCTCGACGGCCGTCGAGAAGACCTGCCGCCGGCACCGTGACTGCCTCCGACGGCCCGCTGGCCTAGAGGCCAGTCCACCGCTGGCCACACCGGATACGCCTCTTCTAGACCGGATCCGACGACGCCACGCGGAGGTCAACGAGCTCGCCGCCACCGGCATGTCGCTGAACGCCATCGGTCGCCGCCTACAGCTGGATCGTAAGACGGTCAGGCGCTACCGGAACAAGGATCTACCAGGGCTTCTCGCCTCTGCTCAGGACCGCGGGCACGGCGTCCTCGACCCATTCATCGAGCACGTGCAGCACCGGTTCCACGCAGGCTGTACCAGCTCCATGCAGCTCTACCGCGAGGTGCTCGCCCTCGGCTACACCGGCGGGTACCACGTCGTGCACCGCTACGTGGTGACCATCCGGAAAGGCATCGCGGTCCCCGCGCGCTCGGTGACTGCCCGCCCCCGCGACATCACCTCATGGATCATGCGCCCCCAGGAGTCACTCACAGGCTCCGACGTTGCACAGCTCGACGCTGTGCGGAGTGCCTGCCCGGAGATCGCTCTGGCCTGCGACCTCGCGCGGGAGTTCACCGGCATGCTCCGCCTACGCCGCGGGCACCTACTGCGGGACTGGATTCAGAAGGCCGAACTGGGCGGCCCAGATGCAATCGGCAGCTTCGCCGGGTCAGTCCGCCAGGACCTGCATGCCGTCACCGCAGGCCTCACCCTCCCCTACAGCTCCGGCATCGTGGAAGGACACGTCAACAGAATCAAAACGATCAAGCGGCAGATGTACGGTCGCGCTTCGTTCGCCCTGCTCAGAGCCCGCATCCTTCTTGAGTCATAGCTGAAGGCCTCGCCAAACAGCGGCGGCAGCCGGCGTGCCCCTCCCGCCCGATCATGCATCTGGCGGGGGAGGAGAAGATGACGGACATGAACATCGAACAGGCTTTCACGGAACTCGGGAACGCCGAGGAGGTGCCTGGCCTGCCCATGGCCTGGCGATGGTCGCCCATGTCGCGCTTCATGTTCTCCCTCGCCATGGACACTGACGGGCAGTGGGCCTACCAGATGAACTCGCTGGACGTCCACGACGAGGGGCTGACCAGGGCTGTTCTTGAGTTCGCGAGGCAGCACCGGCTCGGGCGCGGACCGGGCTCCCGACCCTTCACGATTGCCGCCGGCTTCTCCTACGGGACCTACCGGTTCGACTCGGTGGTAGCGGCTGCACCGTCCGTGCACGGCTACCACCACGGGCGGAACGAGGCCCTGAACGAGGTCGTCTCAGCAGTCTTCCCGGCGTACCAGTGCGAGTTCCGCGGGAACGAGAGCCCGGATGAGGCCCTTCTACGGTTCAAGCGCATGCTGCGGCCGACGATGATCTCCCGGCCTCCGGCTCCGTACTTGCGGATGCGCTACGAGAACACCCGGACCGACGGCGGCAGCGTGGGCCCGTCGCGTGGGTTCACCACACAAGACGTGCTGCTGCGGGAGCTCAGGCTCCTCGAAGGCGCACCGGGGGGCTTCGTTGAGTTCGAGAACGCCTCTGGCCAGGTGTGGAACGTCCAGTGGAACGGTTCGTGGCTGGTGAACGGCACAGTCCAAGACGCACCGCCCTCCGAGATCTGGGTGAAATCGGTTTTGGGGTGGCCGTAGGAGTCTCGACGGCCTACGTCCCTCTTCAGTCGTAGTCGTCACGGAAGCGCGGTCAGAACCTCCTAGTTGGCCGGTCCGAGCATGTTGTCGGTCACAGGTCCGGGTGCTTCGGATGCGGTCGCTGGGTCGATTGACGGCAGCAGTCACGGCCAGGCTTCAGCCGGTCGGGTCCTGCTGTACGGGCTGGGTGAGGACGCCTGGAGCCGAACCGGTGCAGCAGCCCCTTCCCCGCCGGGCATCAGGCCAGAAGAGCGCGGGCCCGGCCGCACCATGGCCGGGCCCTCAGATATGTTCTTCCGGGCTCGCGCCGACGGATTCCAGGCGTATTGGAGGGAGAAACCCCGATCCTGGTGGGAGCAGGCTGATGCGGATCTGGCGAAGCTCATGCAGGCGTTCCTCCCGACGCGCGGTTTTCCGCCTGGCCACAGCGCCGTGACGCTCGCAATCGACGACAGCCACGGGGCTACGGACGCACTTGTGGACCTGACGCCGATCCCTCCGACTTGACCACGCTGTACTGGGTGATCAGCGACGCTTCCCTGCCCGACGTCGACAGCGGGCACTTCATTCACGAACCCGCGACAGCCGCGGAACGGTTCCGCGAGTACCCACCCGCACCGATTGAGGGCGAATGGATCGCGATCGTCTTCGCCAGCGACGGAGGAGGCCGCCTGTTCGCGATCGGAGACAGCGGACAAATCTGGAAGTCCCCCACGGCTTCCTGGTTTGACGACTACGAGGTCGCCGCGGCCAGCTTGCAGGAGTTCCTCGAACACCTCACGCGACAGATCGCGGACCAGCCCTGATCATCCAAGGAGACCACCCCGTCCAGACGATCCTCCGCAACTGGGGAATCCCTGAGCAGGAGATGGACAATCTTAAGGCTGTGACCCACATTTCGTGACGATCACTTTCGATCAACAGGAGAGCCAGGGGCGGCTCGCCCATCAGCATTGCTCTGGTGGGGGTCGAGTGCAGGTGCCAGAAGTTGGTCTGGCCGGAGGTCGAAGGCCTCGTGGTCGACAGGGTGGACACCGATGGTGAAGCAGTCCGGATCGAGGCCCGCAGCGAGCGCGGCGACGTGGTCTGTTCAGGCTGCGGGTCAGTCGACACGAGGGTTCACAGCACATACCGGCGGAGACTCGCAGACCGGCCGCTGGGCGGGCGACGCGTCGTCCTCAGCCTGCTGGTCCATCGGTTCTTCTGCGATAGTGCGGCCTACTGCCGACGGACATTCGTCGAGCAGGTTGCTGCCCTGACCAGGCAATACGCTCGTCGGACTCAGGCCGTGACCCGCATCCTCCAGGCGATCGGACTGGTCGTGGGTGGCCGGCCAGGAGCCCGGCTCGCCCCCCAGCTTGAGCTGGCGACCACCCGGGCGGCGATCCTCCGGCAGCTCCGCCTGCTGCCGGATCCACCCGTGGGGACCGTCCGGGTCCTCGGCGTTGACGAGTTCGCGTTCCGCAAAGGCCACACCTACGGGACCGTGCTTGTCAATGTGGAGACCGGTCGCCCCGTCGATCTGCAAGCTCGACGACCTCCTGGCCTCCGCACGCGACCGGCGGCCCGAAATCCTCGCCCGGTTCAAGCCGCATATCCAGCAGCGATACCGAACTGGAGCCGCCAACGCGGCCCAGCTCTTCCGAGAGGTGCGTGAACAGGGATACCCTGGCAGCAAGATCTCCGTCCGCAAATACGTCGCGACCCTGCGAGCCGGCACCGCCATCGACGAACCCGTACTCATCCCCAGCCCCGCCAGATCACCAGTTGGATCATGCGGCGCCCTAAGACCTTGACCAGCAGCGAAAGCATCCAGCTGGACCGCGTCCTGGAGGCCTACCCCGATCTGAGCACCGCCCGCGAACGCGCACACGCCTTCAACGCCATAGCCCGCGAACGGCGTGGCTCCGAACTCATTCAATGGATGACCAAGGCCCTGAGCAACGGCCCAAAACAGATCCAGTCCTTCGCCACGTTCCTCCAACATGACTGGGATGCGGTCGTAAACGGACTCAGCCTGCCCTGGAGCTCCGGGGTGGTTGAGGGGCAAGTCACGCGAATCAAGCTGATCAAACGCAGGTCATACGGGCGAGCGTCATTCCCACTGCTACGGACGCTCGTCCTCGCCCAGCCACCGTGACTGCTCGTTATCATCCGAGCGAGGCATCCGACAGCAATCGCGGTCACACGGCGCACCCGCTGGCCGCTGTCTTTGAGGACATCGAACACTTAGGCTGCGGTTCGTGACCGGCAATGGCGACCAATGGACTGGCAGCAGGCTCCGTCCGAAGCAGACAGTTCGATGCCGAGTGACGGGTCACCGGGGACGGTTTGGCGTGGAGGTCTCCTTGACCGCTCCCGCTTCCGACGTCCCGGCCTTCATCGACTTCGTGAACCTCACCTGTGGCCGAGAACATCCCCTCCCGGAGGACTTCCCAGCAGTCGGGACCTTGCTCAGTGCCGTCGTGCTCGACTTCATGCCTTGGGGAGAGCTCCGTTTGGTGGCCACCAACGACAGCGAGTAGTGACCGTCACGAAGTGTGGGGCACAGCCAATCTTAAGAGCGTCAACAGTTGATGCCGGTCTCGGGCTTCCCCGGGCTGCGCTTCGCTCCCCAGTCGGCTTCTGTCGGCAACGGGCTGGGATGGACGGCTTCTTCGCCCTGCCCGCACTCGACCGTCAGCGCGTCATCCGTCCGCCCCGGTCTCCGTCAGCAGCAGCCGCCGTCGTCTTCTCAGGGCCCCGGCCAGGACCGGATCTACGCCCCCAGGATCTCGTCGAAGTAGCCGGGCCCGGTGATGGGGATGACCTGCAGCGCGCTGGTGTAGCGGCGGGTCTGCGTCTGCCAGGCGTGGTAGCCGCTCATCCAGGCCCTCATGACCTCGACATACGTGGCGACAGCGGTGCGCTCCGGGCCGGTGAGACCGAGCTGGAGGCAGATCGCCGGAACCTGGAGGGCAAGTTCCTGGAACCGATCGACGCGCACGTCGACCTCTCGGCGGGCGGCAGTGACGGCTTCGTCGCGGGTGCACGGCCGGGCGTGTTCGATGACGAGGACGAGGTTGTCCACGTCGCCGCGGGCTTCTTCCTTCTCCAGCGAGTAGACGTCGTTGCACATGAAGGTGACGTCGGTGGCGGCCTGGCGCATGATGCGCAGCTGCGGGCTGTGGAAGGCGGCTGAGGGGATGGTGATGCCGGCGGCCCGCTCGCCCAGGGACAAGGGCAGGTCGGTACCGGCTATGCCCCGCCTGACCTGCAGATACGTTTGCATGTCGGCGGGAGTCCCACGGAGCCGGCCGATCGCCTCATGGGCCTGAGTGGCGAAGTAGTACTCCCACTCGTGCGCGGCACGCGCCACCCAGCCCGGGTGCGCGCCATCGGTGCTGCGCGTCCACAAGTCGGCGAACGCCAACGAGCACGCATCCGCGCCCGAGGCGGGGGCGGCCCCGTGCACGATGTCGATCAGTTGCCGGCACACGGTCGCGGCACGGGCGGGGTCCTGACCGAGAGGACCGTCGAACTGGTTATCGAAGACGAAGAAGAACGCCATCGCGTCCGCGCACAAATCCAGCGCCGGACCGTGCGCGTAGGGGAAGCCATAGGCGGCCAGGAGCGGCATGTCCCACGACACGTACCACTCCAGCGAGCGGCCCTCCCCGACCAGACCCGTACGCCGCACCCACTCCAGATTGCGCTGCCGCGCGCCCTCCAGATCCGGATTTACGGAGCTCGGGAAGGGGAGGTGGAACTCGATGTCCTGCGGCACGTGTCCTCCATGAAGCGAGCTGGTCACAGCCGGGTGGAGTCCCCACCATCTTCCAATACCGAGCCCACGGTCCCCCGATTCCGTGGCACGACGAAGCTGACTGCCGGCCAGATGGTGGCCGGAAACCTCCGGCAGTGACACGGCCGACGCTCGTGCCCGAAGCCCCAAGCCGCCCTCCGAGACTCTCCCAGCAGCACCCCGCACGAGGCGGGAACCGGAAGAGCCGGCGAAAATGCCGGCGATTCCCGAGGGGAACCAGAAGCGTGCCGTGCAGCCGTCGCCGCTCGTCGGCTAGGCCCTGTCGTGGGCGCGGAAGATGCCCGGCTGCTGCTTCGGTTCGGCGTCCCCCGGGAACCCACGATGATCGCCAAGTGGATCAGCTACCGGTTCTTCAACACCGAGCGGCAGGAGTGGCGTCGGGTTGGCTCTAGCGCCACGCTCTGGTTCCACTCTTCCGGTCTCAAGTGGCGCCATTGGGAGGGATCGGGTGCTCCCGGAGCGGCTTGAGATGGCCCCGGGTTCCGGTCTGTGCTGGCCCCACTCGCGCGTTCTATCGGTCGAGGAAACGCGCGTCAGCCGTCCGAATGTAGTAGCTGAGAAGTTCGCGGCTATGGAAGGCGGAGTGCAGGAGGACGGCCAACTCCGTGACGGCCGTGAGGTCGGTGCTGGTAACGACGAAGGGGTCGCACTCTGATCCGAAGTGGAGCTTGCTGACGTTTTCGGGCATGTGGGAATGGACCAGCGACTCCGCCAGTCGCTCCCATCCATGACCGTTGCCCTCGGCGTCGTGCTCCTCGAAGACCTCGGCAACCTGGCTCATCTCGAAGAGATAGAGGCAATGGGAGGGGTCGGATTCATCGCCTTCGTCCAAGTGGAACGGGGCCAGAGCTGATGCATCGGTCATGCGGCGATCGTAGAGATGGCCGTGCTCCGAGACTGATCCGGGTGGCCCTTAGGGCTGAGCGGCTCTGCCACCGGCCCGTATCCATCTTCTGCCGTCCTCGTCGATCTTCATGGCGCTGCCCGGATTCTCCAGGTGATGCCTTGATCAGTCAGGTGAGAGGAAGGTGTGCCCGTGACATCCCAGTTGAGGGTGATGCCGTCCTGCTGGAGCCGGTGACCGCCGATCCGTGGGAGTCCCACGCGACTGCGTTCAGGCCTTTGTCGCCCCGTGGCGGGCCTGTGGGTTCAGCCCGGCGACGCTCGAGAGACATCGACCATGTCGCCGGCGACCTGGCCCTTGCCGGGCGGGCCGCCTCGACCCGGCGCGAGTTTGTGCAGATCTTCAAGGGCTTCCACCGGTTCCTGCAGGTCCGCGAGGCCGTCGAGATCGAATCCGGTTTCGGCGTCCGCCTGGTATGCCCGGTCGATGAGTTCGACGCGTCCCGGCATGTCGGCGACGACTCCCCGGCCCAACTGCCACTACCGACCCCAGAACGGGTGCCTGAGTTCTGCGACTTCCTCAAGACCCGGATCGTCAACGCCCGCAAGTACGCACCCGCCGCCCGGGACTACGCGATGCCTCGGACCCCCTATCACGCCGGCCTGCGCTCGGAAGAGGTGTCCCTACTGAACCGCGCGGACCACCACTTCACACGGGACCGTTCGAAGGACTCCGCGTGCAGTTCGGCAAAAGACGCCCGCATCTCCGGGCCCCGGCCGCGCTGGGTACCGATGCTGGACGGACTCGACCTCGTTCTGCACTGGTTCCTCGACGACGTCCGCGTGAGGTCCCGACTCCCCGGTGCTGTGCACGGACGAGTCCGCCGGCAGTCTGCACCGCGGCCCGATCCGCAACCGCCTGCGCTCTCTGCTGAAACTCGAAGGGCGCCCGGCGACCGACCGGTTCAGTCCGCGTGCCCTGAGGGTGGCCTGCGCGACCCATCACTACGAGCGTGGTGTGGACTTGGTGGCAATCCGCCAGCTCGTTGGTCACTGGACGGTCAGCTCAACCATGAGATACGCCCGTCCCTCCGCGACGTTCATCGAGGATGCCTATCGCTGCGCGGTGACCACCACACTCCGCGAGCTGACCGCCGAGGGGGACAGCTCCGTGTGAAGATCCGATGGCGCCTGCGGATGGCCGCTGCCCAGCGCGAGGTCTGGACCGGCACTTAGCTGGAGCGGCTGCTGGCCGAACGTGCCGGGCTGCAAGTGTCCTCCGCCTCGGTGTCTGCACTGTCCAGCAAAGAGCCCTCCCAGGTGAGGATGTCCACTCTGATCGCGTCGTGCACCGTGATGGACTGCACCCCCAACGACCTCTTCGAGGTCGACACCACCCCCGTCGAACGTCCCGCGGCCCCGACTCGGCCAGTCGCCGACCTATCGAAGGCGGTTTCCGCGCGGGGGCCGTTCGACTCCTCCTCTGTGAACTGGAGAGAGCGGCATCGTGGGCGTCAAACAGGGCGACTGCACCGGCTGCGGAGCACGGTCGGCTTCATCAACCGGCGCTACTGCTGCCGCTGCACCGCCCGACAGAAGGAAGCCGCGGCCCGTGCCGCTTGTCCCCCGGTACGGCCAGCAGCGCGCCCTCCAGGCGGACACCGGCCGGTGCATCACCTGCTCACGCGTATGATCCATGCCCTCGCTGCAGCCGGCCCGGATATCTGCGGGAGGACACCGGCTGGTGCGGGCACTGCTCGCGTCCCCGGCAGAACAAACAGCCGTCCCGGGCCTGTGAGCAATGCGGCAGAGTACGGAAGCACGCAGGGCTCCGACTGTGCTCGGCCTGCTGGCAGCGTCATCCCGATCGTCCCTTCGTCCGGGCCGAACATCTCATTGTCGAACTCGACAATCCGCCCGACTGGCTGCAGGACTTCACGACGGATCTCGCCGGCAAGTACTCCGTTGGCCGGGCCTACACGATGATCACTTCCCTCGGGCGGCCTCTTCGGGACGGACCTTCTTCCTTGGTCGCGTTCTGGCCATGGCCGCCGACTCGCAGCTTTCTTAGCCGGCTCGCCCAAGGCCCGAAAGCGTCGGCTGGTCGTGCTCGGACAGTTTTTCCGCCTCGCGCGATCCCGGAAGATCGTCCTCGTCGATCCCGCCCGTGGTCTGACCGCCCGAGGACCGCGCGGCTTCACCGGCACGACGCTGACGCTTGACCAGCAACGTCTGCTGTTCCGCCGATGGACAACGGATCCAGCCGTCCACCGGCGCGAGGCCCTGCTGGGAATGCTCGCCCTGTTGCACGGCGCCTCAAGCCACGAGGTCAAAATGCTCCAGGCCGTTGACCTCGATTTTCGCGCCCGGACCGCTCAGCTCGGTGATCGTCCGCATCCGGTTCCTTTGGATCCGCCGTCTTGGGCGCAGTGGAACGCTGCCTCGCCCACCGCGATGAACAGAGGGCGGAGAACCCGCATGTGATGGTCACCCGCCAGACGAAGTCCGGTCGGGGGCGTCCACCGCCTATGTGAGTGACGTCCTCAACGCCTGCGGCTTCCCACCGCGCATGAACCGCTGCACTCGGCTGCTCGACCTGGTCAACACCATGGACCCCAAGCTCGTCGCCGCCACCTTCGACATGGACCCCGAGGCCACCAGGATCTATCTGCGACCGCATTGATGAGACCCGCTTGGCAGAGTGGGCGGCGGCCATCGACTGATCTCTGGTCAGAGTTCGTACGGATAGAGAGCGATCTTTTCGCGCTCTATGAAGAGCTCGACCCACGTGCCGGCAACACCTTCGGGCAGCGAATCGGCAAGGTCCAGCAGAATCTGCGAGCCATCGAAGTCCAGCACGGCGGCGCCGTCCACCGTGAGGTCCAGCCGGCCGCGCAGGACAACGCAGTGCCCGCCAGGTCGGACTCCCGGTCCGACGCCGACAGCCGGTTTCGCGTTCCGCCCCCAGGCGATGTCCTCATCGATCGTCCACTCAACGTGGTACTTGCCCGGCTTCGCGGCCTGGTCACCGCACCAGCGGACCGCTGTCCCGCCGAACGGCGTCCGGACGTGGGCCAGCCAGGGGCTCCAGGGAAACTTTGCGACCTTCACCAGTTCAACCAGCATCGTTCGATCATGCAGCATCCGCGTTTCTGCCGGAACCCATTTCGACGCCGTCTGGCACAGGTTCGCAGAAACGTGTGTTCTTCTCTTCCCTCTCGATCAAAACCTGGAACAGCATCTCGGCTCCCCGCCTGTCCAGTTCGAGATAGGCCCACTCATCGATGCGAGGGGATCGACGCAGTCCCCGATCAGGCAGAGAGGCTCGCCCTTCTTGGCCCGTTCGCAGGTGGCGAGGTTCTTGATCACGGCCGGGACAACGTTGGGGTTTGGGGAGCAATCGAAATCGGAGAGCCGCTTCTGCCGGGGGAAAGCCGGCCGCGCGGATGCGTCGTTCTTTGCGCCGCCGGTCCCGGTCCTCACACTCGGACATCAAGCAGCTCTGTGAGGAACCCGTGGAAGGAGAGCTGTTCACGTTCGGCTCGCGCGACGAGATCGGGAAACCGGAACCGCATAGTCGGCAGCCGCACGACCCGACAGGAGGTGTCGATCGCCGCGTCGGCTGCGGGCTCGGTCAGGTAGTGGTTAGGACCGGTCATGGCGAGGCCTTCCTGGACTGGTTCAGCAGCTGGTCCCAGCGTTCGAGCGTGGGCAGGGGACGCCGGTCTGCGGGAAGACGGGTGGCTCGGTGGGCGCCTTTGGCGGTGAGTCGGGGGTGACCGGCGATCTCGGTCCGTCCGTTACAGACGACCAGGTCGCTGGAGCGGAGCACGACCCGAACGGTGCGGCCGATGAACCGGGCCGGAACGGAATACCGGCAGACCCTCACGGCGATCATCCCGATGCGCCAGCCCTCTTCCGCCCGCTCGAACTCCACGAAGGACGCGTTCAGATCGTCGAGTCAGTCGACCCGCGGAACCGAAGTCAGCTAGTTGCGGCGGAAGTAGCCGACCTGGCCTTCGACCCCGCCCTTCTCATGGGCCCCGCGAAGTCCCGACTCGCGGTAGAAAGGGCGGTAGAAAGGGGTGAAGCCGAAATGCCGCCGGAACTCAGCCTGCCTAGGATGTTCCTCCCTTGACCGGCTTTTGTGGATCACCCGGGAGACCGCCGGGGAGAGGCTGTCGTAGCCGATCTGACCACCGGGAACACCACCCAGGCGCGGATGGCATGAACGTGGCCGTCCAGGGATGCCTCCTGCCCGCATGATGTCGTGATCCGGTGGACCGCCGTGCCGGATCCGGCGAGACGCAGCGCGAACACGAAGCACTTCGTGCGTTCACCGACCGCATCCACTCGTGCTTCGCCGAAGTCGACCTCGGCGTCCCTGCCCGACCGGTTGTGGCGGATCACGAACCCCGCCGTCGGCGCCGCCCCGGCCGCCTCGGCGATCTCCTGGCGACGACGGGATACGTAGTCCCACACGGCCGAGTAGGCGATCTCGACCCGCACTCCTGACGCAGCCGCGTCAGAATCCGCTGAACGGTGTGCCGCTGCTTCGGTGGCGAGCAGGGCGGGTTCCATCCGAGGTTTCGACGGTCGCCTGTCACTCGTTCGAGTGACAGGCTCCGTTTGCTTGTCGGGAGTGATCACGGCGGAACGATCATGCCTATGACATCTCGTCAGAACCACTGCCCCGGAAGGCGGAACATCCATGCCGGTCAACGGATCCACCGAGAGCCCGTTCGCGTTCAGCCCCGACGACGTCACCAAGGTGGAGGCGATCCGCGAGGCCCTGCTCGACCCGTCGCCGCGCCGGATCGGCAGGCTCGACCAGTGGGGGCTCGCCGACACCTACGAGATGCAGGCGGAGATCGCCGAGTACCGGGAGTTCCAGATCGCCATGGCGGACGGGACCCGGATCGATGCCGGGCTCAGCACGCCGCGCAACCTCGCGCCGGGGCAGATCTGTCCCGCCATCGTCATGCCCGCCCCATTAAATGACTTGGGCCGACTGGCCTACATCGGCACGATCCCGCGCTGGACGCAGGGCGGTTACGCCGTCCTGACCTACAGCCAGCGCGGCCTCGCCCGCTCCGAAGGAAAGATCCAGGTCGCCGGTCCCCAGGACGTCGCCGACGGAGTCGAGATCCTCAACTTCCTCACCGGCCAGGCAGGCATCGATCCGGAGCGGATCGGATGCTTCGGCGCCTCCTACGGCGCGGGTACCAGCCTGTTGTTGGCGGCGCGGGACCCGCGGATCAAGGCCGTGGCGGGTGCCAGCGCCTGGGGCGACCTCTTCACCTCGCTGTTCGAGAACGGCACCCGGCACATCAAGGCCTTCGAGGCGCTCGTGGGCCTGTTCCACGAGGACCGCTGCTCCGAGGAGTTCCAGGGGATCATCAGCAAGATCCGCGGCAACGTCATCGACGACGAGGTCAGGAAGTTCGCCGAGCTCCGCTCGCCGGTGGCGCAGCTGAAGGCATACAACGACCGCGAGCTGCCGATCCTGATGACCACCTCCTGGCACGAAACGATCTTCTCCGTGCCCGCCGTCATCGACCTCTTCACCAAGCTGCAGGGACCCAAGTCGCTGCTGGTGCAGATCGGCGACCACGGCAACAGCGAACTGCCCGGCCTGTTCGGCGGCATCTCCAAGCCCACCGAGATGACGTACCGCTGGATGGACCACCACCTCGGCGGCACCGCCGGTGACGGCGCCCAGCCGCAGTTCGGCATCCGCTCGGAGTACATGCACAACCTGCTGTCCGATCTCACTCACGACGACTGGGCCGACTACGCCCTTCCCAAGCAGCGCTTCCACCTCGGCGACGTACCCGCCGGGAAGCAGGATGCGCCGTTGGCGCAGGGCGAGCCGCAGCCGGGCTGGACCCGCTCCGTCCAGGCATCCGGTCCGGACACCGGCATCGTCGTCGCGCCCAAGCTCATCCAGACCGGCCTGGCCGAGCGCGTGGGACTCCCGCACGTCTACAAGACCGCCGAGATCAAGCGGGACGTCGCCGCTGTCTGGGCCACCGCGCCGCTGGAGCGGCCGATGCGCGTCCAGGGCGAGCTGGAGGCCCGGCTCACCGTGCGGCCGCAGACGAGGAACGCGACCTTCACCGCCTACCTGCTGGACTGCGACCCCGCGACCGGCCGGGCCGCGATCATCAGCCACGCCCCCTACACCCTGACCGACCAGCAGGCCGCCACGGTGACCTTCCGCCTGCAGCCTGCCCACTACGTCCTCGCCAAGGGCCGCCAGTTGCAGCTCGTCGTCGACGGCTACGACCCGTTCTTCGCGGACGAGAACACCATCGCCGCCGCCCTCGAGATCACCTCCCCCAAGGGCAACGAGTCCTACATCGACATCCCCTTCGCCACCCTGCCGTAACACCCACCCGCCCGCCCCACCGGGCACCCGCGCCACCACCGGGTCCGGTCCGCGCCACATGCGGACCGGACCTGCCTCGCCCCCGGCCACGGCGCCGTCCCCGATCCGACGGGACTCGCGCGGTTGCGGCCGCGACGAGACAGGGCGCGCCGCTGCCCGGCCGCGCTATGCGGAGGCCTGCGCTGCCGCATGCCCGCCGCGGTCCATGCGCAGGCGGTCGGCGAGACGGCCTCGGTAGTGGTCGATGACCACCGCCACGACGATCACCGCTCCGGTGATGATCTGCCGCTGGAAGTCCGAGACCCCCATCAGCAGCAGCCCGTTGGTGAGCACCCCGAGCAGGCACGCCCCCAGCAGGGTCCCCACCATCGAACCCTTGCCGCCCGACAGCGAGGCCCCGCCGATCACCACCGCCGCGATCGCGCTCAGCTCGTATCCGCTGCCGATGATCGGACTCGCGATCGACAGTCGCGCCATGTAGGTGACCGCCGCGATCCCGACCGCGAAACCGGCGATCACGTACACGGCCACCTTCACGACGCCCGTCCGGTGTCCGGAGAGCCGTACGGCCTCCTCGTTGCCGCCGATCGCGAAGACCAGCCGTCCGAACACCGTGCGCGTGAGCACCAGATGACCCACCAGCACCATCAGCAGCGCGATCCAGAAGAGTGCGGGCACTCCGAGGAGGGTCGAGGTACCGAAGCGGGTGAAGCCCGGCGGGAAGTCGTAGAGGGTCTTGGCGTCGGTGAACTCCAGGGCCGCGCCCCGGGCCATGTTGAGCATGCCCAGGGTCACGATGAACGACGGGACCCGCCAGCGCTCCGAGACGAAGCCGTTCACCAGCCCGCAGAGCATCCCCGTCCCGGCCGCGACCAGCACGGCGAGCATCACCGTGACGGCGGTGGAGCCGCCCGAGGTCAGCACCTCACCGGCGACCACGGCCGCCAGGGCCATCACGGCGCCCACCGACAGGTCGATGCCGCCGACCAGGATCACGAAGGTCATCCCGACCGCGAGCATCGTGTTGAGGGTGATCTCCGTGGCGATGTGGGTCAGGTTCGACTGCGTCGCGAACTTCGGCGCCACCAGGGCGAACACGGCCACGAGCACCAGCAGCGCGACACCGATCCCGGCCTCCCCCATCACCTGGCGGGCGAGGGAGGAACCGGTCCCCCGACGGGAAGGAGAAGAGGGAGGAGGAAGAGGAGGAGAGGGCGAAGGCGAAGGGGACGCCGATGCGGAGGCGGGCGGGGTCGTCGGGGCGGTCACGGGGTGTCGCCTTTCTGTAGGGGCCGGAGAGTCGACTCCGTTGCGGGTGACGGAAGTTGGCCGGATGTGGGCGTCGAACCGCTCCCGGCTCCGGTCCCCGTATAGCCCGAGTAGGCCAGTGCCAGGATCCGCGAGCTGTCGAAGTCGGCCCGGGCGACCTCGCCCGCCAGGCCGCCGCGCGAGAAGACGAGGATCCGGTCGCAGATCCCCATCAGTTCGGGCAGGTCCGAGGAGACCACCAGCAGGGCGCGCCCGGCGGCCGCCAGATCGACGAGCTGCTGATGGATCTCGTAGCGGGCCCCGACGTCGATGCCGCGGGTCGGTTCGTCGACCATGAGTACGTCGGCCCCGGCGAGCAGCCAGCGGGCGAGCACCACCTTCTGCTGGTTGCCGCCCGAGAGGGTGCGTACGGGCGTACGGATGCCCGGGGTCCGTACGGACAGGGAATCCACCGCCTCCCGGGCCAGCCTGTCCTCCTCGCCCCGGCGCAGCAGCCCGCCCCTCGACACCTTGCCGGTCGCGGTGAGCGTCACGTTCGCCGCGAGGGACATGTCCAGGACCAGGCCCTGTTCCTTGCGGTCCTCGGTGAGGAGCCCGAGTCCGTGGCGCACCGCGTCCCGGGGGGAGCGGACGCGCACCTCCTTCCCCCGGAGCAGGAGCCTGCCGTCCACCGCCCGGTCGGCGCCGAAGAGGGCGCGCACGGTCTCCGTGCGCCCGGATCCCACGAGCCCCGCCACGCCCACGACTTCGCCCGCGCGCAGCGCGAAGGAGACGGGCCGGCCGCCGGGGGCGGTCAGCCCCTCGGCGCGCAGCAGCTCGGGGCCCGGCTCGCGGGGGACGTGGGGCGGGTACGCCGCCCCCATGTCGCGGCCGACCATCAGCCGGATGACCTCGGCGGTGTCCGTGTCGGCCGGTTCCCTGGTGGTCACGTGGCGGCCGCCCCGGAACACCGTCAGCCGGTCGGAGATCTCGAACACCTCCTCCAGGTGGTGGGAGATGAAGAGGACGGCCGTGCCGCGCGCGGTGAGCCGCCGCAACAGGGTGAACAGCCGCTCGGTCTCGCGCGGGGTGAGGGTGGCCGTCGGTTCGTCCAGCACCAGCACCCGGCAGTCCTGCCACAAAGTGCGGGCGATCTCGAGCAGTTGCATCTGGGCGATCCCGAGGCGTTCGACCGGCGTGCCCGGTGCCACGTCCAGGCCCACCTCCTCCAGGAGTTCACCGGCCCGCCGGTGCAGGGAGCGCCGGTCGACGAGGCCGAAGCGTCGCGGCAGCCGCTGGAAGAAGAGGTTCTCGGCGACGGTCAGGTTCGGCAGCAGGTTCAGCTCCTGGTGCACCACCTGCACGCCGGTGCGCATCGCGTCGGCCGTGCAGGTGGGGGCGTAGGGGCGGCCCTCGAGGAACATCGCGCCCCCGTCGGGTGACTGGACGCCGCCGAGGATCCGCACCAGGGTGGATTTGCCCGCGCCGTTCTCGCCGAGGAGGGCGTGGACCTCGCCGGGGCGCAGCGCGAGGTCCACTCCGGCGAGGGCGATCACTCCGGGGAAGCTCCGGGTGATGCCGCGGGCCTCGAACACGGGAGCGTGCTCGGCGTACGGGCCGCGCGGTCGCGGGTCCGCGGAACGGGGCACGGGAGGGAGGGCGAGAGGGGGAACCGGAGCGGGATCGGGATCGGGAACGGGAGGGTCCGCCGGGGGATTCGCTGGGGGCGTCATCGCTCAGCCCAGGTCTGCGGCGGTGACGAGGGTGATCTTCGTCTTGACCCAGCTCTGGGGCTTTTCGCCCTTGACGGCCTTCATCGCCTCGTCGATGCCGTCGGCCGCCTGCTGGGCGCCGTACTGGTCGACGGTGGCGACCACCGAACCGTCCTTCACGTAGGGCCGGATGGCCTCGATGTTGTCGAAGGAGGCGATCTTGACCTTGCCCTGCTTCCCCTGCTTGGCCTGCACCGCCTTGACCGCGCCGAGGGCCATGGAGTCGTTCGAGGCGAGCACACCCTGGATCTCCGGGTGGGTGGTGAGCCAGTTCCCGACGACCGTGTAGGCCTCGTCGGTCTCCCAGTGCGCGGTCTTGGAGTCCACGACCGTGAGACCGGCGGTCCGGGCCGCGGCCTCGAATCCGGCCTTGCGCTGCTGGGCGTTGGCCGCGCCGGGGTTGCCCTCCAGGATCACCACCTTGGCTCCCGGGCCCAGTGACTTGCCGAGGGCTTCGCCGGAGAGCCGGGCTCCCTCGGTGTTGTCCGGGCCCACGAAGGGGATGTCCAGACCCGCGGTCTTCAGGGCGCCGTCGTCGAGCTTCACGTCGATGTTGACCACCTTGATCCCGGCCTTGACGGCCCGGCCGAGGGGGGCGACCAGGGCCCGGGAATCGGCCGGAGCCACCACGATGGCCTGGGCCTGGGCGGTGATGCAGCTGTTGACGGCGGCGACCTGTCCGTCGATATCGGTCTCGTTCTGGATGCCGCTCGCCTTGAGGACCAGGTCGCCGCGACGAGCGACGTGGTCCTCGGCTCCCTTCTGCATGGCCTGGAAGTACTCGTTGCCCAGGGACTTCATCACGAGGCAGACGGTGGGACGGCCGCCGGATGCCTTGGCTCCCGAGCCCGAGCCCGCCGCACCCGCACCGTCGCCCTCCTGGCCGCACGCGGTGAGCGCCGAGGCCAGTGCGAGGACGGTGACAGTGGCGGTGGCAGCCATCTGGAATGTTCTGTTCCGATCGGTGATCACGACGTCTCCCCAAAGGGTCGGAAATGAAGGGCACGCAGGAAGCGCGAAGGAGGTGCGAGGGGGGTGCAAGGGGGGTGGGTGAGGGGGGTGGGTGAGGGGGGTGCGGAGGGTGCGAAGGAGGTGCGGTGGGACGGAATCGGGCGTTCAGAAGGGAACGCCCGCGTGCAGGACGACGTTCGCGTAGGGGGTGCTCTCCCCGGTCCGGACCACCGCGCGGGAGTCGCCGGCCAGTTCCTTGAGCCGTGCGTGCGGCACCCGGTCGACCGGCAGTCCGGCCAGCTCTCTGCCGAACACCGCCAGCAGCGCGGGAGCGGCGGCCTCCTCGGCCACCGTCGCCCGTTCGGCGACCAACTCGCCCAGCACCGCGGCCAGTACCGGCCCCAGCGGTGGGTCTCCGCGCCGCCAGACCAGGTCGACGCACTCCACCCCGGCCGGTACGGGCAGCCCCGGATCGGCGACGACCAGGAGGTCACCGTGTCCGAGGCCGGTGATCAGGTGCAACAGCCGCGGATGCCAGAGCCCCTCAGCGCGCATGGACGGCCTCCAGCAGTTCCTCGACCTCGGCGCGGGTCGGCAGGCCCGCCTGCGCGCCCGGCCGGGTGGTGGCCAGGGAGCCCGCGGCGCAGGACCGGCGCAGGGCCTGTGGGAGCGGGGTCCCCGCGCCCAGGGCCAGGGCCAGCTGGGCGCAGAAGGCGTCCCCTGCGCCCACCGTGTCCACGGCGTCCGCCGGGAGCCCCGGCTCGGAAACCGTCCCCAGCGGTCCGGCGGCCACCGCCCCCGCCGCGCCCAGGGTGATGACCACCACCCCGGGGCCCAGCTCGCGCAGCCGCGCGGCGTGCGCGGCCCAGTCGGGGCGGGGTCCGCAGGGCAGCAGACCGGCGGCTTCCGTCTCGTTGACCACCAGCACGTCCACCGCCCCGAGCAATGCCCCGGGCAGCGGTACGGGCGGCAGCGGGGCCGCGTTCAGTACGGTCAGGGCGCCCGCGGCCCGCGCGGACCGGGCCGCGGCCAGCACCGTCTCCACCGGCACCTCCAGCTGGAGCAGCAGGGTCTCGCCGGGCCCGGCGGGCGCGGTGGCGGCGTACAGCAGGTCCAGGGCGGCCGGGTCGAGGCGCCGGTTGGCGCCGGGAGACAGGGTGATGGTGTTCTCCCCGTCCCGCTGGACGACGATCAGCGCGAGCCCCGTCGACACGCCGGGGAGCTGGACCACGCCCCGTACGTCGACCCCCTCCTCGGCGAGCCGGAGCCGCAGTTCCCCGCCGAGGGTGTCCTCGCCGAGGAGCCCGGTCATCCGGACCTCGGCGCCCAGCCGGGCCGCGGCCACGGCCTGGTTGGCTCCTTTGCCCCCGGCGCCGCGCACCACGTCGGCGCCCGACACCGTCTCCCCCGGCTTCGGCAGCCGGGGCACGGTGACCGACAGGTCCATGTTCAGGCTGCCGATCACCACCAGTCGTTCACTCATCGCCGGGGTTCTCCTCCGTCGCTCTTCGTCGGGGCGGCGGGTACGCCGCCCTCGGGGTCGGGGCAGCCGCACGATCCCCGGGCGAGCAGGGACACGGGCAGGACGTCCCGGGTGGGCGGCTGGTCGGGCTCCTTCATCCGCCCGAGCAGCCGTCGTACGGCGGTTCCCGCGAGGGCGTCGAAGGGCTGGCACATCGTCGACAGGGCCGGGGTCGTGTACGCCCCGGCGGCGATCCCGTCGAAGGAGACGAGCGCGAGGTCGTCCGGGACCCGGATGCCCAGTTCCGTGGCCGCGCGCAGCACCCCGAAGGCCTGCTCGTCCGAGGTGACGAACAGGGCGTCCACCGAGCGGTCCACGGACAGCAGCGCCCGCCCCGACCGGTAGCCGTCGGGCCGCCCGAACTGCCCGTGCAGCAGCGGGGCCGCGCCGGGGCACGCCTCCCACCCGGTGGTTCCGCCCGAACCGGAGCCCGCCCGCATCCCGGCGGCCTCCAGCGCCCCGCGCCAGCCGACGACCCGGTCCACGGTGGGATGGATGCCGACCGGGCCCGCGATGCAGCCGACCCGGCGGCGGCCGTGGCCGAGCAGGTGTTCCGTGGCGGCCCGCGCCCCGGCGACGTTGTCCACGACCACGTGGGAGGCGGCCACGCCGGTCAGTTCGCGGTCGAAGACGATGCTGGGCACCGCGGACCGGGCCAGCTCCGCCCGCCAGGGCCGGTCGCCCTGGGAGGGGATCAGTACCAGTCCGTCCACCTGCCGGTCGACGAAGGTGCGGATGTAGCCCGCCTCGCGGCCCGGATCGTCGACGGTGTTGCCGACGAGCAGGGTGTATCCGGCGGCCCAGGCGTGGTCCTCCAGTGAGCGGGCCAGTTCCGCGAAGAACGGGTTCGCCGCGTCCGGGACGACCAGGCCCAGGGTCATCGTCTGGCTCATCCGCAGGGAGCGGGCCACCGCGTTGGGCCGGTAGTCCAACTCCCTTACGGCGGCCAGCACTCGCTCCTTGGTCGCGGGCGCCACCGAACGGGGCCCGTTGTTGAGCACGTAGCTGACCACCGCGGGTGAGGTTCCCGCGAGCCGTGCCACGTCCTGCCGTGTCGCCATGCCGCGAAACCCCCTGTTCAGGAGGCGGAGTTCAGCCCGCCCCACCACCGCGCGCGGTCACGGACCGCTGCCGCAACTCGAGTTGGCAATTCGTGTTGCGCGGAGTATGGGAAGCAACCGGTGCAACCGCAAGACCCCGGGGAGGCCCGGTTCCGCAGGCGGGTGACACGTTTCATCTCAGGGGCGGCGCAGCAGCCCCGTGGCGAGCGGCCAGAAGCGTCCCGCGTCGATCCGGGTGACCACGGTGGCCTTGCGGGTGCCCACCGGGTTGCGCGGCGCCGCGAACTCGTCCAGCCGGTACCCGATCGACCGCCCGTAGTCCGGCCCGAAGGCCGCGTCCACGTCGACGTACCGTTCCTCGGCCGCGACCGCGAGCGAGGGGTCCAGCAGTACGGCCGCGGTCAGGGCGTCCCACACGTAGGTGAAGTGGGCCGGGTCCTTGGCGAACTCCGGCCCCTGGATGTCCTTGAACATCCGGGTCACGGGGGTGAGCGGGCCCGCGACGAGGGCCTCGTACTCCTTGCGCGTGTACCGCACGCCCACGGCCGCGTCGTCCGGCAGCACGGTCTGCTTCGCGAAGGGGGTCCGCACCGCGATCCGGGCCGCCTCCGGGTCGAACCACCAGTTGAACTCGGCCGCCGGGGTGATGTTCCCCGGCTTGTCGAAGGCCCCGCCCATGTAGATGACCTCTTTGAGCAGCGGCACGATGTCCGGGTGGCTGCGGGCGGCCAGCGCGAGGTTGGTGGCCGGCCCCGCCTCGATGAGGGTGATCTGGTGCGGGTACTTCCTGACCTGCTCCACGAGGAACTCGACCGCCGTGGCACGCACCGGCCGGGTGCGGGGGTAGCCGCCGTACGGGGCCTTGGCGAGCCGGTCGTAGGAGGGCGGGCGCGGGGATTCGAAGGCCCCCGTCCACGGAGCGGTCCCGTAGAGGGCGTTCTCGGCGGCGAGCCGCTCCTGACGGCCGGGCATCAGCGGCTCCCCCGCCCCGACGGCCACCGGCACCTCGGGACGGCCCGCGATCTCCAACTGCCGCAGGGCGTAGGCCGTGCCCTCCTCGACCCACGTGTTGCCGGAGACCACGGTGACGCCGACCAGGTCGATCCGGGGCGACTTCGCCAGCATGAACATCGTGACGGCGTCGTCGTTCAGCTCACCCATGTCGGCGTCGAGGATCACCTTGCGCGCACCGGGGAGGGGAGCGGAAACGGCGGCGGAGGCGGGGACGGGGGCGGCGACGACGGCGGAGACGGGCACGGGGGCGGCGGCAGAGACGGGCACGGCAGGGGTGGCCGGCACGACTGCCGCGACCAGGGACAACAGGGCCAACACGGGTAGGGGCAGGGCACTACTGCGCACGGGGACCTCCACGGAGCGGGGTGATGGGCCGCGCGAGTATCGGAAGCAATCCGGTCAACGGCAAGGGGTGGATCCCCCCGGGCGCGGAGACCTGCCCCATGTGCAGCACTACCCCAGGGGCTTGTCCAGGACGGCCTTGCGGTGGCTGAAGGTGTCCAGGGAGTAGCGGCCGTGGTAGTTGCCCATGCCGCTCTCCCCCACGCCGCCGAAGGGCAGGTCGGAGACGGTGAGGTGGGCGACCGGCAGGTTGAACGTCAGGCCGCCGGAGGAGGTCTCCCGGCTCAGGCGTTCGCGGGTGGTGTCGGACTCGGTGAAGGCGTACAGCGCCAGGGGCTTGTCACGGTCACCGATGAAGGCGATGGCCTCGTCGAGGTCGGCCACCTCGACCACGGGCAGGATCGGGCCGAAGATCTCCTCGCGCATGACCGGGGAATCGGGTGCCACCCCGGCCAGAACGGTCGGAGCGATGTAGCGATCGGCCCGGTCGTGCGTACCGCCGACGACGGTGCGCCCGGAGTCGAGCAGGCCGGTGAGGCGGTCGAAGTGGCGCTCGTTGATGATCCGGCCGTAGTCCGGGGCCGTCGCGGGGTCCTCGCCGTAGAGCCCGTGCAAGGCCTTCACGAGGGCCTGCTCCAACTCCGCGGCGGTGTCGGGATCGGTCAGCACGTAGTCGGGCGCGACGCAGGTCTGGCCCGCGTTCATGAACTTGGTGGCCGCCAGCCGGGCCGCGACGACGCCGATGTCTGTACCGCGGTCGACGAAGACCGGTGATTTGCCGCCGAGTTCGAGCGTGACGGGCGTGAGGTTCTCGGCGGCGGCCCGCATGACGATCCGGCCGACCTGGCCGTTGCCCGTGTAGAAGATGTGGTCGAACCGCTGGGCCAGCAGCTCGGTGGTTTCGGGCACCGCGCCCTCCACCACGGCCACGGCTTCGCGGTCGAGGTAGCGCGGCAGGAGGTCGGCGACCGCACGCGAGGTGGCGGGCGACAGTTCGCTGGGCTTGGCGACGACGCAGTTGCCCGCCGCCAGCGCGCCGACGACCGGAGCCAGCAGCAGCTGGAGGGGATAGTTCCAGGGGGCGATGACGAGGACCACACCGAGCGGGTCCTGCACGGTGTGCGCGGTCGCCGGGCTCAGCCGCTCCGGTACCGGCGCGGGCCGGGGACGCAGCCAGTCGGCCAGGTGGTCGAGGGTGTGGTCTATCTCGCGCACGGTGAAGTCGATCTCGGTGCGGTACGCCTCCTCCCGGCTCTTGCCCAGGTCGCTCCGCAGCGCGGCGGCCAGCTCCTCGCCCCGCTCGGTCAGCAGCGTCCGCAGCGCTTCGAGCTGGCTGGTGCGCCAGCTCAGCGGCTTCGTACGGCCGGTGGCGAAGGCGGTCCGAAGTCGTGCGACGACGTCTGCGGACTGTTCGGGTGTGCGGTCCGACATGCGCATCTCCTGGCAGGTCGCGCGGGATACGGTGTCGCCCGCGCAGTTCGGTGTACATAGCAACTAAAGCGTCGGGGATATTCCCGCACCGAGGTCCCGGCCGTCCCGGCGGGGCGGTCGCGGGACCTTTCCTCGGTCTCCTGCCCACCGCCACGGCCGGGCTCGTCGAACGCCGCCGCCGGGACCGGTGCCCGCCCCCGGGCGGACACGCGCGCATCCCGGGGACGAGGGGCCCGTGGTCCCGGCGACACTCCAGCCGCCGTCACCGGTCGACGGCTCCCTGCGGTGCTCAGCGGCGCCGACGACGGGTCGTCCAGGCGCCGCCGACGCCGGCCACGTGGAGCGCGAGCAGCATCAGACCGAGGATCATGAAATTGCCGGACGAGAAGACGTGGTTCGTCGAGATCTCCGCCGCGTTGATCAAGAAGCTGATGAAGAACAAGACGGCGGCCGCGATACCGAGCATCGCTACTCCTTCCAGAGGGTGACATCCGTATGCCCCGGCATCCCGGCCGCATGCAGGGCCGTCACCGCCGCAACTGCGCCCGGGCAGCGGTCGGCTCCCCTACGGGCGGAGGCGGTCCGTGAGGAACGCGAGGATCTCGTCGCGGGCCCGCGTCGTGGGGTGACCGCGCTCGTCCACGAGGTGGGCGGTGACGACGCTGTGCGGGGTGGTCACCAGGTCGGCGAAGAAGGGCGGCGGGGCCGGGTTCGCGGCAGCGTCGGGGAGGACGCGCCCGTCGAAGGCATCGCCCAACAGCGCCCGGTACGCGGCGAAGCGCTGCCCCGTGCACCAGCGGTCGCCCGCGAAGCGGTAGGCGAGGACGGTGAGTCCGTCGCGGTGGAGCCGGTCGCGTACGGCCCGCGCGTCCGCCGCGTCGAGTTCGAGCCCGCCGGGGTCGTCGAGGGGCAGCGACGGGTGGTTGACCACCGGGGCGATCACCGCGGGCTCCAAGGCCATGGTGAGGGCGAAGTTGCCGGTGAAGCACAGACCGATCGCACCCACTCCCGGCCCGCCGCACGCGGCGTGGGCCTGGCGCGCCAGGCCGCGCAGCCAGTGCGTCACCGGACTGGTGCCGCCCCCCGCGAAGGCGCGGAACTCCGCGCTGACGCAGGCCCGGCGGATGACCTCCCGGCCGCCTTCGACCGTGGGGAAGGCACCGTCCGTCCCGAACAGGGACGGCACGTGAACGGTGAACCCCGCCTCCCGCACCCAGCGCGCGAGCCGCAGCACATCGGGGCTGATCCCCGGCATCTCGGGCAGTACCACGACCGCGGGGCCCACCCCGGCCACGTACACCGTCTTCTCCACCCCCTCCACGGCCACGTCGCGGCGGATGAAGTCGGTGATCGGATCGTCGTCGCTCATGGGGCCAGCCTGGGCCCGGGACGGACGGTCGGGCGAGGGGCGAGATCGCCAGGGCCAGGGGTAATCTCGCCACAGGCGGAGGGGGAGATCGCCATGGCGTCGACGACCGGAGGCCGGGGGCGCCCACCAGCGGGCACCGGGCCGGGGGCGGGAGCGGGACCCGCGCCGCGAGCGCACGACCGCGCTGATACGGGTCCGGGTACCGGTACGGGTCCGGGTACGGGTCCCGGGGAGGGCGGCGCGCTGCGGATCGGGATCCTGGCGTACCCGGGCTGCTTCGCCTCCGAGGTGTTCGGCGTGCCCGACCTGTTGACGATGGCCGGGCACGTCGCCGGGCCGGACGCACCTGGTTACCGGGTCTCGGTCGTCTCCCCCCGCCGCCGGGTCACGGCGTCCGGTGGCGCGGGACTGGAGGTGCGCCCCTTGCGTGAGGTCGACGTCCTGGTGGTCCCGGGCTTCGAGCTGCACCCGGACACGGACCTCGACGCACGGCTCGCCGTGCTCGCGCCCGAGATCGCTGCGATCCGCGCGGCGGCCGCCGCCGGCACCGCCGTCGTCTCCCTGTGCGTCGGCGCGTTCCTCCTCGCCGAGGCGGGCCTGCTCGATCGGCGCACGGCCACCACTTCCTGGCTGTACGCCGCCGAACTGGCGCGGCGCTGCCCGGACGCCGACGTCCGGCCCGAGCACCTGGTCGTCACCGACGCGGGGGTGACCACCACAGCCGCCTTCAGCGCCATGTACGACTTCGCGTTGGACCTGATCCGCCGACACGACGGATCCCGGGTGGCCCGCGCCGTTGCCCGAGTGGCGCTCGTGGACGACGCCCGCACCTCCCAGACCCCGTACGTCGATGCCCGGCTCCTTCCCCGGTCGGGCCGGGACTTCTCCCACCGGGTCATGCGGCACCTCGACCAGAACCTCGCCGAGCGCTACGACCTCACCGCCCTCTCGGAGACGTTCCGCGTCAGCACCCGCACCCTGTTGCGCCGCTTCGCCGAGGAGACCGGCCACAGTCCCCTGGCCCATCTGCAGACCTCCCGGGTCCGCCGGGCCCGTCATCTCCTGGAGACCACCGACCGTACCGTCGCCGCCGTCGCAGCGGCTGTCGGCTACCGGGACCCCGGGACCTTCGCCGCCCTCTTCGGTCGCCACACGGGCCGGTCCCCGAGCGCCTACCGAGCCGCCTTTCGCCGGACGGGGCGGCCGGCCGACCCCGAAGTCCGGCAGGTCACGAGCCCGCCGGGTCGTCCGGCTCGCCCAGGATCCCGGTGACGCCGACCGGGGACGTGCCGTGGCGCCGCCCGCTCGGGGCGCCGGTCGCGGGGCGTGCTGCGGGCGCGCCCGGTCCCGGGGTCGTGGCAGGCCCATGACGTGGGAGGATGCGGGCAGGTCGGGCAGCGGCTCGGCCCGATGAAAGGTACGTCCACATGGCAGCAGGATTTTCGGACTGGAAAGTCAATCGGCAGTACGGGGAGAACGACCGCGTCTCCTACCAGGGGAAGCAGTACCGCTGTCTGGTGGCGAACAAGTCCAACTCCGCGACCAACCCGAAGACGGCCGTGAAGCTCTGGCAGCAGTACTCCGCGTAACCGGTGGCCGGACGCGGAAGTACCGGCTGGCCGCGGGTGACCGTCCGGGCCGACGACGGCCGCATCGAAGCGATCGAGCCCGGTGCTCTTCAGCAGATCGTGTGCCCGCCGATGACGGCGCCCACCTGCGCGGCGAGCCACACGGCGCGCTCCTCCTCGCCGACATGGACGAAGAGCGCGTGGTCTTCCGTCCGCGGGCCGTCGAAGTCGACGCCGTCGTGGTGCAGGCTCACCTGGAGGCGGGCGTACTTCCAGGTCCACTCCAGCCCGAGGTCCGGCACTTCCGGCCAGCGGATGGCATCCCAGTGGACCTCCACGCGGTCATGGACTCCGAGCGCGGCGCGAGCCGCGCTCGGTGCCCGTTCCGAACCGGAGAGCTCCAGGAAGATCAGGCAAGGACCGTAGGGAAGGGGCGAGTCTCCCGGTGTCGCCGCATCCTTCTTGTGCCCTTCGCCGACCTCGGCGTCGGGGACGGCCTCCAGCAGCCGCCTGACCTCTGCCCGGGTCGATACCTCGGCCCAGATCTCGGTGCCACCCCGTGAATCCGGCACCGACAGCGCCAGGAGCCGGTCGGCGAGCCAGAAGATCGCGTCGAGGTCGGTCGTCCTCAGCAGCGCGAACGCCGCAGTGTGTCCCATGGACACCAGTACATACCGCTCTTCGCCGTACCAGGACCACCGGTTAACCCCCGCTGCACCGCAAGGGAGTGGCGGCCGGTGTCCGCGATAAGGATTCGTCCGCGGGCGACGGTGTCCCTACCCTGAGCCGGAGCGGGAGTGCGCGTACTCCCGCAGGTTGCGGTGCCGTGGCAGAGCGGCCCATTGCGACCGCCGTGGGCGAGATCCCTCCCATGGCGACTGAGGGAGACGGGGCGGATCTGCTCCCATCTGTCCGCGGGTTCGAATCCCGTCGGCACCGGTACCGACCTGCACGTAGTGCTGCGCGCGGTCCTGCCGCGTCGCGCCGGTTCCCCAGAAGTTGAGCCGGAGCCCCTCGTTTTGAAGTCATCGGGGTTCTTGCCGGGCACGGACCTCGAAGGTCGAGCTGCCGCCGCATCCGCGGCCTTCCCGCCTTCGGGCGAAGCCCACAGTGAGGTGGTCGCACAGGCCGAGGACTGATCAAGCCGGAGGTTTCACCCAGGGAGCCAGACGCTCACCGGCTGCCAGATCCTGGCGCCAGTAACGGAAGACGGTTCCCTGGACGATGTCGAGCTGCCCGGCCGCGATCAGGCCGGAGACCGGACCCGGCCCGCCCGCATCGGCCTCGAAGGCAATCAGCACGGGAGGTGTCTCACCGACCTGCCGAGCGACGAGCCTGACCTCGTCAGGCATGGGCGCACGAAACACCGGATCCTGGAAGAAGGACGGACACGTAACGAGGACGGGGTCGCTGAACACCAGCTCCAGGCCGTGGGCATACGAGATGTCATGCCCGGCGCCCAGACGCAACCACCCAGGGGCCCAGTCGACGATGTCCCAGTCCCACCATGACCCTTCGGGAAGCTGGATCACGGCTTGGTGCCCACCCTGCACCGTTCCGTCAATCGGGAATCACCAGGCCAAGCTCACGAAGCTTCGGAAGACAGGCCTCCAGGCACGCCTCCAGAGAGACGGCGTCCGTCCGAACCAGGAGGTCATCCCGCAACGGAGCCCCGCTCGCGACGAACGTCCAGGGATTCGCCGCATCGCGCATGCGCTCGGCGTCGACCTTGAGCAACACCGTCACACCCTGCTCCGCCAACGACTCCATGACCCGCGCTACGTCCATCGCATCTCCACCCCATGCCGTAAAACGAACGGCCAGAAGGCTACACCGGGCTCTTGGGACCGCGGGTTGACCGCTTGGCACCGTGAGGCGCCCGCCGTCTCGCCGGCACCCGGCCGAGACAGACTGCCGTCGGCCGTCCCACACCGAGCGTTGGAACGGGTTCCTCGCGGAGCGGGCCACGAGCAGGGGTTGGAAGGAGGTCGTCTCCTGTGGCATTCGCCATCGAGGGGTGACGAATCCGGCCTCGGATGCGAGACCGGTCAGCCGGTCATGACCGAGAGCCCAGTAAGTGGTCCGGCGGACCCGGACGAGCCATTCACCGTCTGCGGGGAGGAGTTGGAGGTGCTCTACCGTGCCGGATTCCTTGGAGGCGCTGGTCGCCCGCGTGACGGGCGCGAACGTACGGGCAGGCGGACGCCAGTGCTTCGACAAGCGCTGCTGGTGACGGTGGGCGGTCCGCCCCAGCGGCCGTTTCGTGGGCTGCTGGGGCGGTGGCGCCGGGTGCTCGCTGGTCGGCGGTCGCACCGCTGTTCACCCTCTCGAAGGTGCCGCCCCCCGTGACGGCCCTTCGGGTCGGTGGTCGGAGATCAGCAGTTGGGGATGGTGTTGCCCCAGTCGTCCTTGGCCTCGTCGTTGCCCCACTTGGTGAGGTAGTAGGCCGAGACGTAGGCCGGGCCGCCGCCCCAGAGGTTGGTGTCGAGGTCCGTCTTCAGCCACCAGTGGTTGTAGTTGCCCGAGGAGTCGCGCACCTCGTCGCCCCACCGCTTGCAGTAGACGTAGTTCTGGGCGCCGTAGAGGTAGCCGCGGAGCTTGCAGCGGGTGGCCCAGCCGTTGGTGAGGCAGTCCGTGTAGTTGTAGCCGTTGGCGGTGCCGAAGGTCGTGGTCGTGTACGTGGATTGGACGGCGGCCTGCGCCTGGACGGGCGCCACCAGGGCCGGGGCGGCGAAGGCGGTGAGGAGGGCGGGGAGGCCGAGGACGACCGAGTTGCGGCGGATCCATGAGCGTTCGCGGGCCATGAGGGCTCCTTCGTCTGCTGGCTGGGAGCGGCCTGGACAGCCGCTGCGACACCCTGTCTAATCGCCCCAGAGTTTGTCCGGCAGGCGGCTGGGCGCCGGACAAACAACCGTGGTCAACAGGGGGTGGGGCGTGGGCCGTCCGGAGAAGCCGCTCGACCCGGACGGCGGCCGGACAGCACTGCTGGCGGCCGGGCTGCGCGAGCTGCGGGACGGGGCCGGGCGTCCCGGCTACCGGGTGATGGCCCAGCGCGTCCACTACTCCGCCAGCACGCTCGCCGAGGCCGCCAAGGGCATACGGCTGCCCTCGCTGGAGGTCACGCTGGCCTATGCGCAGGCCTGCGGGGGCGATGAAGCGGAGTGGCGGACGCGGTGGGAGGCAGCGGCCGACGCCGGCGGGGAGTCGGTGCGCGAGAGCGCGGCGCAGCCGTGCCCGTACCAGGGTCTGGCGACCTTCCAGCCCGAGGACGCCCTCTGGTTCTTCGGCCGTTCGCAGATGTCCGAGCGGCTGCGCGAGAGGGTCGAACGACTGCCCCTGGTCGGCCTGTTCGGGGCTTCCGGCAGTGGCAAGTCCTCGCTGCTGCGGGCCGGGCTGCTCGGTGCGGTGGAAGCCGGTGGGGACACCGCGAGCCGCTGGCGGACCGTCCTGATGACCCCGACGGCGCACCCGCTCGAGGAGTTGTCCGACCGGCTGGCGAAGTTGTCCGACGGTGATGCCGACAAGCTGTACGAGGACCTGACGGCCGATCCGGCCGCCCTGGACATCGCCGTGCGCGGCGCGCTGGCGGCGGGCCCCGAGGAGACGCGGCTGCTGCTGGTGGTCGACCAGTTCGAGGAGCTGTTCACCCTCTGCGCCGACGAAACGGAGGCCTTCCGCTTCATCGACGCCCTGTTGGACGCGACGCACGGGCCGGGCCGACGCACCACCGTCGTCCTCGGGGTACGGGCCGACTTCCTGGGCCGCGTCACCCGGCACCCCGGGCTGACCGAGGCGCTGCGCGACGAGGCCCAGCTCCTGCTGGGGCCGCCCTCGCAGGCCGAGCTGCGCGAGATCGTGGTGCGACCGGCCGCTCGGGCCGGCATGCGGTTGGACCCGGAGCTCGCGGCGGTGGTCCTGGCGGACGCGGCCGAGCAGCCGGGCTCCCTGCCGCTCCTTTCGCACGCGCTGCTGGAGACCTGGCACCAGCGCACCGGTGAGGAGCTCACGGCGGCCACCTACCGGGCCTGCGGCGGTGTGCGCGGAGCCCTGGCGCAGACGGCCGAAGGGGCCTACCAGCGGCTCGGACCGCAGCAGGACCTGGCCCGGCGGATCTTCCTCCGGCTGGCCGCCCTGGGCGAAGGCACCGAGGACACCCGCCGCCCGATCACCCGGGACGAACTGTCCGGCCTGGCCGATGACGAGGATCTCGCGGAGGTACTGGAGGCGCTGGCCGGGGCCCGGCTGATCGTGCTGGACCGGGAGGTCGTCCAGCTGGCCCACGAGGCCCTGATCCGGGCCTGGCCCCGGCTGCACCGCTGGCTGACCGACGACCGCGCGAGCCTGCTGGTGCACCGGCGGCTGACCGATGCCGCCCAGCACTGGCGGGCACTGGGCCGGGACCCCGGTGCGCTCTACCGGGGCATCCAGTTGCAGACCGCGCGGGCCTGGGCGGCGGAGCACCCGGGCGAGGCGAACCAGTGGGAGGCGGACTTCCTGGCGGCGGGCGCGGGGCTGGCGGCGGCCGAAGAGGCGGCGGTCCGCCGACGGACCCGCCTGTTGCAGCGGCTGGTCGCCTGCACGGCGGTGCTGCTGGTACTGGCGCTGCTCACCGGTGGGATCGCGCTCAGCCAGCGCCAGGACGCCCAGCGGCGCCAGACGGCCGCCCTGGCCGGGGAGTTGGCCTTGAAGTCCCGCTCGCTGTTGGGGAGCGACCCGGCCCTCGCGGGGCTTCTGGCGGTGACGGCCGCCCGGATGCACCCGGACGCCGACACCCGGGGCGCCGTGCTGAGCGCGGCCGCCGCGCCGCGCCGTACCGAGTTCGGCACTCCGGGCGTGCCCGTGTACACCGTGGCCTTCAACCCCGACCGCACGCTGCTCGCCTCGGGGGGCTCCGGATCCGTGACCCTCTGGAACCCGGCGACCGGTGCCGCGGTGGCCGAGTTCGCCGGTGATCAGGGCCTGGTGCAGCACGTGCAGTTCAGCGGGGACGGGCGGCTGCTGGCCTCGTCGAGGACCGACGGCGCGTCCGGCTCGGTGATCGTCTGGGACGTGGCCCAGCGGCGCCAGGTCAACCGGCTGGTGGAGGACGGCGGGGGCCGGGGCATGGCGTTCAGCGCGGACGGGCGCCTGGTGGCGGTCGGGGCGGCGGGCGGCTCCATCGCGTTGCACGACCTCTCCAGCGGCGCCCGGACGGTCCTGGCGGCCGGACCCGCCCAGGTCACCTCGCTGGCCTTCAGCCCGGACGGGGGCCTGCTGGTGTCCGCCTCCGGCGCCGACGGACCGCTGGTGTGGGAGGTCGCGACCGGCCGACGGATCGCCCAACTGGACGCCGCCCGTTCCGATTCGGTGTCCTTCGGCGCGAGCGGGCGGATCCTGGCGGCCTCGGCCGACGACCACGGCCTGAGCCTGTGGGACCTGAGCGGCCCGACCCCGGCGGCGATCGCGCCACCGGCGCTCAAGGCCTCGTACGCCTGGACGCCCTCCGCACCGGCCGGGGAGCGGATCGCGGTGGCCGACGAGGCGGGAACGGTGCGCCTCTGGGACTTCCGGCGGGGGGTGGCGCTCGGCTCGTACCCGGACCGTGGGCGCAGCGAGACGGTGTCGGTGGCGCTCAGCCGGGACGGCGGCATGCTCGCCTCGGCCGGTTACAACGGCTCCATCGTGGTGCACGACCTGGCGGCCGAGCCGTTCGGCGGCTTCAGCGCGAAGGTGACCGATGTCCGGGTCAGCCCCGACGGCGCCACGGTCGCGACGGCCGGAAGCGACGGCGCCGTGCGGCTCTGGGACCGTGTCGGCAAGCCGATCGCCGTGCTGGACGGCCATCAGGACGAGGTGACCGCGGTCGCCTTCAACCCGGACGGCCGCCTCCTGGCCGCGGTGAGCCGGAACCGCATGGTCACCCTCTGGGACACCGCGCAGCACCGCAGGTTGGGCGAGCCGCTGGGCCCGTTCGGCTTCGGCTCCGCGACCGGCATCGCCTTCGCGCCCGGAGGCAGGCTGCTGGTGGTGGCGGCACTCGGCCTGTTCGCCTGGGACGTCAGCGCTCCGGCCGCGCCGGTGGACGTCACCGCGCGCTATGCCTCGCGGCTGGCCACCGCGGTGGCCTTCCTCCCCTCGGGGGACCATCTGCTGGGCGTCGGGCCGTCGGGCAAGCTGATGCGTTGGGACGCGGCCTCGGGGGCGCTGCTGAGCCGCGACGACACCGGCCAGGGCGCGGTGCAGGCCCTGGCGCTGAGCCCGGACGGCAGCGTGCTGGCCACTTCCGGCGACGGCCGCACGGTGGCGCTGCGCGACGGCCGGACCGGTCGCCGGACCGCGCTGTTGACGGGGCACAGTGCGGCCGTGCAGACGCTCGCGTTCAGCCGGGACGGGCAGCGGCTCGCCTCGGCCGGTGACGACGGCACGGTGATCGTGTGGGACGTGGCGACGCGGAGCAGGCTGGCCACGCTCACCGGTCACACGGCGCGGATCAGGGCGCTGGCCTTCACCGTCGACGGCGCGCTGCTCTCCGGCGCCGAGGACGGCCGCGTGGTCCGCTGGCCGCTCGACCCCGGCCCCGCCGCTGCCGCCGTCTGTCGGGCGGCGGGGCGGAGCCTCACCCGGGAGCAGTGGTCTGACCACCTGCCCTCGGTGCCGTACCGGTCCTCGTGCCCGTAGCGCCGGGGCGGCCGGACCGGTCGGTACCGCGCCCCCGCCGGTGTTCGCGACGGCGTCCCGGGTGGTGAAGCCCTCCCCCACCGACCTCCCGATCCGAGCGTCGGGCGGGCGGCGGGTGCGGGGCGTGGGTCAGGTCGCGGGGCGGTCGGGGCCGAAGAGCCGGCCGGTGGGGCCGTCGGCGCCGAGCGTGGCGGCCCGGACGATGTCGCGGGCGCTGTCGGCGGCCGCCCGGTCGCCGACGTCGTCCCCGCGCTCGGGGTGGGTGGCGGTGTTGCCGGGGTCGACGGCGTTCACCAGGATCGAGGTCCCGGAAAGGGCCCGCGCGAGGACTCCGGTCAGGGCGTTGAGGGTGTATTTGGCCATCGAGTACGCCGGGGAGCGCAGGGGTGCGCCGAGGTCGAGGCCGGTGGCGATCTGCTGGGCCGACAGGCTGGAGACGTTGACGATCCGCGCCGCGGGCGCGGCCTTCAACAGCGGCAGCAGCGCCTGGGTCAGCGCCCACGGGCCGATCACGGAGACCTCCATCGCCATGCGTACGGCGTCCATGTCGGCGTCCAGGGCGTCGAGGACCTGGAAGTCGGGCATGGCGCTCGCGTTGTTGACCAGGACGTCCAGGTGTCCGAAGGTCTCGGCGAGCTGCCCGGCCGCCTCGTCCATGCTCGCGCGGTCGGACAGGTCCAGGCGCAGGGCCGTGGCCGCGTGGCCGTCCTGGCGCAGCCGGGCGGCCAGCGGTTCGGCCGCGCTCCGGTCGCGGGCGGTGAGGATCACGTGGTGGCCGTGAGCGGCCAGTTCGCGGGCGACGGCGAATCCGAGTCCGGCCGCACGGCTGGTCCCGGTGATCAGGGCTGTCCTGGTGGCCATGGTGTGCACCTCTCGGTTGGTTCAGGAAGGGAAGGTGTCGGGGCGGCGTGGTGTCGGGGAGGCGCGGTGGCCCTGCCCGGCTACCCGATGGCCAGCGCTCACGGTCGGCGCGAGGCGCCCGTGTGCGAGGTGGCGTCCGCGGGCCGGTTCGCGGACGGCACGCCGGTGGTGGAGGCGGCGCCGAACCAGCGGGCCGCGGCCCGCTCGAAGTCCTCCCGATCGGGCTGCCGGTCCCCCGCCCAGGCGACCACGCCGTCCGGCCGCACCAGCACGGCACCCACCCCGAGGTCGTTCTCCGCGGCCCCGGCGAAGTACCGGAGTCGGCCCGCCCAACCCGCCGCCGGAGCCCGCAGGGTTCGGCCGGCGCCGAAGTCGAGCAGCAGCCCCCGCCCGTCCGTCATGAGGCCGCCGAGCCGGGTCCCGTCCGCCATGACGTAGTCCGGGGCGCTGAGGCCGACCAGCGGGTGCTCGCTGCCGAGGTCGTAGCGGATCCACGCCCCCGACAGCTTCTCGTAGACGTAGGTCGCTCCTTCGCGGGTGGCGATGAGATCGCGCACCACTGACTGGATGGCCTGGGCGTACGCGTCCGGCCGCATGATCGCCACCTGGGCGCGCGTCCAGTCCAGGACCGCGGCGCCGATCGGATGGCGTTCCTCGGCGTAGGTGTCGAGGAGTGCGTCCGGCGCGTACCCGTGCACGGTGGCGGCGAGCTTCCACCCCAGGTTCACGGCGTCGCCGATGCCGGTGTTCAGGCCCTGGCCGCCGAGGGGCGAGTGGATGTGGGCGGCGTCCCCCGCGAGCAGGACGCGCCCCCGCCGATAGGTCGTCGCCTGCATCGCCCGGTCGGTGAAGGAGGAGGCGATGTGGACCTCGGCGATGGTCACGTCGCTGCCGGACACCCGGCGCAGCACGTCTTGGAGGTGTTCGTGGGTCGGCGGCAGCGAGCGGTCGAAGGCACCGCCGTCGAAGTCCAGCATGGCGATGTGTCCGTTGGTGCCCATCCGCAGGTACATGCCCGTCGGCGTCAGGTTGAACCCGTGGCCCAGCTGCTCCGGATCGGCGAGGGTGGCGCGCATCGTGTATCCGGTGAGCAGCGGCTCGGTGCCGACGAACTCGAAGCCCGTGAGACTGCGCACCGCGCTGCGTCCACCGTCGCAGCCGACGAGCCAGCGTGCCTCGTACGCGTCCTCGTCGGCGCGGACGACCACGCTCTCCCGGTCCTGGAGGACGGCCGAGGCCGTGACGCCCCGCTTGATCACCACCCCCAGTTTCGTCGCCCGCTCGGACAACACCGTCTCGACCGCTTCGAGGTGCGTCTGCACGGATTCCTCCGCCGGGCCGGACAACCGGAAGGGCAGGGCGGTGAGGTCGATCAGGGACCCGTCGAGGATCATCCCCGCGAAATGGCCGCCGATCCGGGGCCCGGACGACGGCGCGGACGCCGCGCCCGCTCCGGCGAGCGGGGCCCACATCTCCTGGACGCCCGACGCCGCCAGCAGCGGCTCCAACAGGCCGCGCCGGTAGAACGCCTCGACGGACGCGGTGGACAGGCCCCGCATCCCGAGCGGGGCCGCCCGTAACGGGGAGCCGGGCTCCGGCTCCCGTTCGAGCACCAGTACCGAGCAACCCGCGAGGCCGAGTTCACAGGCCAGGGTCAGACCGACCGGGCCCGCTCCTACGATGACTACGTCGTGCACGAGAGATCCCCTCATCGAACGCCGCGGCGGACGAATCGTCCGGCAGCTCCTCCTCACAAGGTGTCAGCCCGCGCCGACAGAACACCGACAGACCTGACAAACCGCCGACACCGCCCGCCCCATTTGTCCTGGACCGGCCCCACCGGTGGCCGGGCCGCGGCGGGTGGCACCGCGTCGGTAGGCTGCGCGGCATGATCAACTCACATGCGGGCTCGGACGACGTCGCGGTCGCGATAGCCGGTGCGCGGGCCGGTGCGGACGTCGTGCGCAGGATGTACGGTCAGCGGCTCGGCCGCATCGACAAAGGGGACGGGGACTTCGCCACCGCCGCCGACGTGGCGGCGGAGCGGGCGATCCTCGACGTCATCCGCGCCGCACGCCCCGGTGACGCGGTGCTCGGCGAGGAAGGCGGGCAGCACGGCGCGCCCGACAGCGCGCGGCAATGGTGGGTGGATCCCCTGTGCGGGACGCTCAACTACGCCGCGGGCACCATGGTGGTGGCCGTCAACGTGGCGCTGCGCGAGGGGGCGGCGGCCGTGGCGGATCCCTTCGGCGGCGAGGTCTTCTTCACCGACGGGGAGAGCGCCGGGGTGCGCCGCGACGGGGCCGACGACGCGCCGTTGACCCCCTCGTCCGCCACCCGGCTGGTGGACGTCAACCTGGATCCGCCGTTCCCGAGTTCGCCCGGGTTCCGTGCCGTGGACCTGCTGGCCCACCCCCGGTTCGCGGAGCACTTCCGGCCCAGGGTGGTGTCGACGACCCTGGCGCTGGCCTGGGTCGCCGCCGGCAAGCGGGCCGCGTACGTCACCGATGGCGGCGACCTCTCGCGGAGCGTGCACTTCGCGGCCGGGATCGCGCTGTGCCGGGCCGCTGGTTGCGTGGTCAGCGGGATCGACGGCGCCCCGCTCGGTCCCGCGGGGCGTGGGCTCCTCGTGGCGGCCGACGCCGAGACCCACGGGTCGCTCCTGTCGATGGTGCGCGAGCGGACGTAGTCGGCAACCGCCTCACAGCTGGGGGACGTACGGGGCGAGCCCGACGATGAGGACGGAGCGTTCCCCCGGGCCGGGCCCCGTGCCCGCGCGGACCGGGGCGACGTAGTGGCTGACCCGGTGGTCGTGGACGGCGTAGCCCTCCAGGGGCTCGGTGAGGGTGAAGCCGGTGTGGACGTGGGCCGCAGGGTCATCGGGCCGCAGACCGGCGCTGTCCGGCGTGGCGATGACGTTGTGCCCGCCGCTCACGTTCGTCCGGCTGATCAGGTGGGCGAAGGTGAACGTCCCGGTCGAACCGCCGTCCTGGTGCAGGCAGTCCGGGGTGGAGACGGCCACCTGGTCGCGGTCCTCGACGGCGAGCTTGATCAGGTGCACACCGACCCACAGCGGGCGCCTCCCCAGGTCCGGCCGTACGCGCACGGCCTGCTCGACGTCCCACCGCAGCAGTCGGGGCAGCAGCGCGTCGTCGCGCAGGGCCGCGGGAACCTCGGGGAGGGCGCGCCGCCCCCGCCGGTGCCGCGGGTCGTCCGCGCCGTGGGAGAACTCCGTGACCGTGCCGTGGACGGGATCGGGGGTCCCCGGGATCCAGGACAGCTCATCCCGCCACGGCAGGTACACGGCGTGGGAGTAGCGGCGGAAGCGGTGCGTTCCGGGTGCGTGCGGGTCGGGCGGCAGGCTCGCGCACACCTCTTGGAGCCGGGCCAGACCGGCCGCGTCCGAGGCCAGGACGGCGGCGAGGCGCTCCGCTTCGTAGTGTGCGAACCCGCGCTCGCGCAGGTCGTCCGCGCCACCGGCCGGGCGCGGCGCCTCGAGGGGCGGGCGCCGCTGGGGTTCGGCCATGTCCACGCGCTTCTCCAACAGGTCGGGGCGGGTCGGCTCCGGGAGCGGAGCGTGAGGGGAACAGGATCACACGGCCGGTGGTGCGGCCGTCCGACGCCGGTGCCCGCCGAGGCCGCCGCCCTCGCCGTCGCGCCCGACGGGAGCCGGTTGCCCGACGCCCGAGGTG
>NZ_JBHWLC010000050.1:4388-63381 GCF_042730635.1 Streptomyces sp. NPDC059917 | reverse complement strand
GCCCTGCGGGAGGCCGCCGGCCGGAGGGTGAACGGGCCCTTTCCGTCCGGTTCCCCTGTCGACCGGGGAACCGGCGTTCAGCGCCTCAGCGGTCGGGCCGCCGGCTCAAGCCGGGCGCGGAAAGGGGCGTAGGGGCCTGGTCAGGCGCAGCTGATGCCGATACAGACGGTGTTGAGGAGCGTCAGCAGGCCGACGCACTCGCACGTCGCGGCGAACGCCGCTCCGTCGGCGCCCACGGGGTCGGTTTCCGGAAGGGCGTGCAGGTGAGCCAGCAGTTCGAGGTCGTGGTTCTCCATGACTTTCTCCTTCTCCTGTGAAGAGAGCGGCAGTGTCCCTGCCGCTCAGCCCGGCTGCTGGATCATCCAGAGCCGGGAGTCGGTGTGGTGGGTCCGCAGGAGGAAGGCGAGGATTCCTGCGGACCCGTCGCTCCAGCCCGTCGAGACGTCCCCGTACTCGTTGGGGAGGACGACGTGGGAGCCCCGGTGGGTGGCTTCGGCGACGATGAGGCGGGCCATGGCCTCGGCTCCGGCGCGGTGGGCGGGTTCTCCTGTCGCGCGGGCCAGGTCCAGGAGGAAGTCTCCGTTGCCCGCCAGCCCGTGGCATTGGGTCAGGGGTGCGCGGGGGGCCCGTTCCATGACGGCCCGCGCGGCTCCCCGGGCGAGGTCGCCGTACCGGTCGTCGCCCGTGGCCCGCCAGAGCCGGAGCAGGAAGGTGCCGATGCCCGCCGAGCCGTGGCACCAGTACGGGGCCGTGGGCACGTCACCGGCCTGCGCCGGCCAGTGGGTCGCCCCGCCGACCGTCACGGCCTGCGCCGCCAGGGCTTCGCCGGCCGCCAGGGCCAGGTCGCGGTGTTCCTGACGGCCCGTGACCGTGGCGGCCGCGAGCAGGAAGCACCCGATGCCGGCCGTGCCGTGGGCGAAGCCGAGGTAGCGCTTGCCGGCCTCCTGTGCGACCCCTTCCGCCGGTGCGGGCCAACTGGCGCCGTGCGGTTCACGGGTCGCGGCGGCGGCCAGCCGATCGGCCATGTCGGCGACGCGGGCGGCCAACCGGGGGTCGCCGGTGCGGTGCCACAGGTGGGCGGCGGCCAGTCCGCTGCCCGCGTGGCCGTGGGTGATGTCGCGGTGGGGGCCCGGTTCGAGAGGGGCCAGGGCCAGGGCGAGCGCGTGGTCGGTGAGGGCGCGGTCTTCGAGGGCCCGGCCGGTCTCGTACAGGGCCCAGGCGGTGCCGGAGCCGCCGAAGTGCAGGCCGGGACGGACCGAGCGGGTGTCGGAGCGGGCGGCTACCCAGTGGCCCGCGGTGGCGAGGGGTTCCGCGAGGCGCGGGTCCCCGGTGAGCTCGAAGTACCGGGCCAGGACGGCGAGGACGCCCGCCGCGCCCTGCTGCACGCTGCACGGATCGCTTTCCCCCGCCATGGTGGACACCGGCCACAGCCGGTGGTCGTCCTGCGGGGTCATCGAGTCGAGGAGGTGCTCCACGATGCCCGCGACCACGGCCTCGGACGTGTCGGGCCGCGCCGGAACGGAACGGGCGGCAGCGGGCCCGGAGTCGGCGGACCTGGCAGAAGTGGACGTGGCGGGCGTGGGCTCGGCGGACGTGGGCTCGGCGGACCTGGACGTGGCGGGCGGTGGCTCGACGGTCCTCGTCGCGGCGGTCCTCGTCGCGGCGGTCCTCGTCGCGGCGGTCCGCAACGCTCGTGCGCGGGCGACGGATCCGCCGGCGCGGGCCGGGTCCCAGCGCCGCGCGGGGTCGTCCTCCATCAGCCCGAGGATCGCCTCGGGCAACTCCCCCGGGAGGCCGAGGATCCCGTCGGCCGCGGCCAGCCACGTGGCGAGCCGCTGGTGGGCGCTCCTGACGGCCGGTTCCTCGGGCAGCAGCTGGGGGACCCTGCCGGTGAGTACGAAGCAGAGGGTGGCGCCGAGGCTGTAGTAGTCGGCCGTCGGCGCGACCGGCGCGCCCTCCAGCCGTTCGGGGGCGCTGAAGCCGGGGGTCCCGACGGTGGTCGGCAGCGGGTCGTCGCCCTTGAGGACGGCGAGTTCGAGGTCGATCAGGCGCAGTTGCCCGTCCGGCCGGACCATGATGTTGGCCGGGGTGAAGTCCCGCAGGACGCAGCCCTGGGCATGGGCTGCGGTGACGAGCTCCACCAGGCGCGCGGCCTGGTCCAGGGCATCGGCGCGGTAGCGCTCGTCGCCGACGTCACGGAAGTGCTCGGCCACCCAGTTCCGCAGGGGGACGCCCGGTATCTCCTCCTGGGCGAGGAACAGGTGTCCGGCGTGCTCGAAGAGCGCGAGGAGCCGCGGCGCGAGGTCCGTGCCGTCGAGGAACTCCAGCGTCCGTGCCTCGGCGCGCAGCCAGTCGCGCACGTCGGCCCCCGAGGCGTCGGCCTCCACGTGCGGACGGGCCTCCTTGATCACCACGGGTGCGCCCGTGGTGGCGTCGGCCCCCCGGTAGACACCGCCCTTGTTGGTGTGCCGGATCGCCTCCCGCACCGAGAAGCGGCCGCCGAGGAGCACCGGCGGCGGCGTTTCCTCCCGGGCGCGCGGCGGTGGAGCCGGGATCGAGGGCGGGAAGGGGCTGACGACCCACGGCGGCGGGGCGTACTGGCCGGTGCGGACGTCCTCGACGGGGTTGCCGTCGGGATCCTCGATGAACCAGACCAGCAGTCCCTGGTCGGACAGGCGCCGCCGCCCGACGAACGCGCCGTAGCGGTAGTGCACGAGGCTGTTCGCCGCGTAGGGCTGGTCGGACAGGATCCGGGGGCCGGACAACCCCGCCGTGGCTTCGTGCAACTCCAGCGCGAGCCGGGCCGCGTCGGCGTCCGAGGGCGGGTACACGGTGATGAACTTGCCGGAGCTCCCCCGCGGTGTGGCACGGGAGTTGAGTGCGCTGACCTGTTCCAACGAGCGGGCGAACTTGAACACCGACTCCTGCGGCAGCAGCACGTCCAGGGCCTTCGCCAGGACGGCGGGCGCGGAGGCGGCCGTGGCCGACACGTGGAGTTTCCAGCCCTGTTGGCGCCGGACCGCGGACGAAGGCGTGAGGCGGCACCACATCGCATCCGCGTCGGCCGTCCACCGTGCGCCCTGCCCCGTTGTGTCCAGGGCCCGGCTCAACAGGTCCTGGAGGTCTACTTCGGTCGCATCACTCGTCATTCCTGTCCCTCTCCACCGCAAGGAGCGCTGGCTGGAATATGCCTTTGAAACGTATAAGCCGTACGTGCCAGACAGCAGGGGGTCCGGTGAGCGCATTGGCATCACTGCGCCACCCGGGGATGCCCACCGGCGCGAAGAAGGAGCGCCAAGAGGCTCGGCGCAATGGGTCCTCGACCGTGCGCCGGTTCGACGGAACTCGTGACACGCCTTTCGAAGAGGGCACTGGTGGGCAGGGGCACGGAAAGGGGCCCATTCCGAAATGGCAACGCCAATTCGACTCCCGGGAGCGGCCGGACGACAAAGCCATTGCGCTCCCCCGCGCCTATCGCTCGGGCTTTGTGGTGATGAATCCAATGCCCGGGCGAGCGCCCCCGCCCAGCGCCCGACGAGGAGTGTCGATCGCCATTCGGGACAATGGGGGTCCTGTGCGTGCGATCGCTCCACTCTTCCGGGATGAGCCCAGGTCACAAGGTTGGTAGCGCGTCGCCATGGGCACGTACGGCGCCGCGATCCCGGGCTAAATTTTTGCGGGCGACCGGTCCCCCGTAAAGACTGAGATTTCGCCAGACCGTTCCACCAGCTGCGGAGCACGATGGGCGGCACGGCCACAATTCGCGATCAGCCGGTTGAGCTGCGCCGGGGGAAGCATGGCGCCGGCACCGCACCTATTGCCCGACGTCGCGACATCGGCCGGAAACAGCGAACGGGAACAACTGGCGTTCCAGCCGTGCATAAACGGACCCGAGTGGCGAATGATGAGGCCGAGGCGGGAACCACCCTGCCTGGTTCCTGATAAAGAAAAGGGCGGGCCTTCCCGGACCGCTGCCGCTCGGAGGGCGTGCGCGGGCGGCTGCGACCGTACGAGCGGATCCGTACGGGTGCGCCGGGGGCGCGGGCGCCGGTCCGCACCACCCCACGGGCCACGGGCCACGGGGCACCGGTTCGAGCAACTCCTGTGCAGTGCGGCGAAGTTGGTGGCAGCCGCTCTACCGCGCGCGGAGGCCGGAGCTTCATAATGAGCCCCTGGTTTCCGGGTGGGGGAGGCTTGGATGTCGTCGGAGCGTGGTGCCGTACCGGTCCCGCACGTGTTGCGCGAGGTAGCTCAGGAGTACGGGCTGGGGGCGCGCAAGGGGTTGGTACAGAACGAGCCGAAGCGCTTCCCGTGGGGCGCCGTGCTGCCGCTGGCCGTGTTCAGCGCGTTTCTGGGGTGGATCGCCGGGTCGTACGCGATCGAGGACCAGCGGGAGTCGGGCGCCTGGTACCACTCGCTTCCGCTGATGGTCCTCGCGGCGATCCCGCTGGGGTTCCTCCTGTTCTTCCTCTTCGCTTGGCTGTTCCTTCCCCGGCCGCCTCAGGTCTGGGTGGCCTGGTACGAGCACGGCGTCCTGCGGCACGTCGACGGCAGGGGCACGCAGGCGTACGCCTGGGACGAGATCGCCTCCGTCGCCCGGCATGACGTCAAGGTGACCAACGGGGTCACCAGCGCCACCACGCACCGGCTGACCATCACGCCCGAAGGGGAGGGGGACATCGTGGTCGGGGAGGAGTTCAGCGGAGTGGTCTCCTTCGCCGAGGGCCTCAGCGAGGCGTTCAGCCGTGCACGGGTACCGCGGGACGCCGCGCGGCTGGATGCGGGCGAACGGATCGACTTCGGCCTGGTCGACATCAACCTCGCCGGCGTCGGGCGGGGCGGCGACCGCATCGGCTGGCGCGAGGTCGAACGGGTCGAGGTGAAACAGGGCCGCGTGCACATCCGCCGACGCGGGGAACGCAAGGCGTGGATGACGCTCGCGGCCCCGGGCTTCCCCAACCTGCTCGTCTTCCTCACCCTCGCCGACGTACTGCGGCGCCAGCACGAGTCCTAGGGGGACCTGTGGGTGCCGGAGGCGGCCCAGCGGGTGTGGGGGCGGCACAAGGGGTACCGGGCACTTCGTCGGCCACCCCAGGTGTTCAGAACGGCGGTTCGTCGCGGTAGGCGCCCGCCCAGTCGCCGTTCCAGGAAGCGCGGGCGGCTCTGAGGCGGGCGTAGTGCTCGTGGGCGGCGATGTCGGACGCGTTCTCCAGCCCGCTCGTCTCGTGGCCCCATGCCGTGAGCGCGCCCAGGGCGCGGTCCCGGTGGTGCCGGTCCGTGCTGGTGGCCAGTAGGCGCCGGGCGCGGTCGGCCAGATCAGCCTGGTGTCGGGTGAGCGCGGGATGCTCGCTGAGGGGGATGGCGGTGACCAGGGCGGTGTGGCGGACGTCGGCGTCGTCGTGACCGAGGAGGGGGTGGACAGCGGAGAAGAGCGCCGGGCGTGCGTCCTGGAACGCCCGCATCGCCTCGTACTCGTCGTCGGCGTTGGAGGCGTCGTAGGCGGTGTCTGCGAGCCAGTCGAGCAACTCCACGAGCGTCGGATGCCGCTGTGCCCCGACGTCGGGGTGGTCGTCACGTTCCGCGAGAACCGGATGGCCGAGCAGCGCCGCGATGCAGAGCGCGACGGGCACGGTGGCCTCGTAGAGGGTGTTCTGGTGGGTCACGGGCTCCAGGGCGTCCTGGAGGACGGACTTCCTGACGACGGGGTCGGGGTCGGTGAGGAGCAGCAGCGCCGCCGGCAGCGCTTCGCCGGTTCCGCAGGCCGTGGCGAGCGACCCCCAGTTCGTACGGTCCAGCAGGGTCTGGAGCGGTGGGAGGGCGGCGGGGTGGGGCTGCTCGTTCTGTCTGCTGCTGTCGGTCACGAGTCGAGGCTATTGCGCTGACGGGCCGGCGTGGTGCGCGGGTGTCACGCGTGGGCCGGGATGCGCTGGCGTGAGGAGTTCGAAGCCCGCGGCCGAACGTCCGGCGGTGACGGCGTCAAGGTCGCGTTCCTCTTCGGTACGGCCGGTGCCACGGCCCGGCCGTGGCCTCGAAACACGTTGCCCGGTCCGCGGCGGAGCTGCGACGATGCCTCTGATTCGCCGACGGAGGGCATGTGTTCGTTTTCGTGTGCGCGGGATGCGGCGCCGAGCTGACCACCCCGCTGTCCCGGGTCGCCCTGCCGGCCCACGCTCATCAGAAGTACGGGAACGGGCTCCAGCTCCCGGTGCTCATGGAGGCGGGCACCTTCGCCGTGGACCCGGAACCCTGGGGGCCGCCGTGGCGCAGATGGGAAGAGATCCATCCGGACGAGGCGGTGGCCCGCGGCGTCCACGCGCCGGTCTTCGCCCTCTCCGACGGCGCCCCCGAATCCATCGTCATCGCGCCCGGTGACGCCCGCGGCACCCGGCTGGTACCGGAGAGGGCCGGCGGCTACTGCTGCGGCCTCGACGGCACGGACGGCCCCAACATGGCCTGCGAGGCGTGCGGCCTGCCCGTGGCGAGCCGGATCGACGACTGCTCGCTCTGGCAGGCGGTATGGCTCGCGCCCGACGCCGTGCGCCGCCGTCTCGTCGACGGCGCCGACTCCGAACCGCGCTCCTGGGCAGAGCTGTTGGAGGAAGGGAAGGACACGCCTCCGTTCGCGCCGATCACCACGTGGAGGTCGCGACCGCGGCCGAACCAGTTCTGGTCGTGGAACCCCCAGTGGGAGGCCGCGGTCGGTCGGGCACTGGCTCACCTCCTGGCTGCCTCGCAGGGGCAACCGGTGACCGTCCCGGACGGTCTGAGCAACGAGGTGTTCCAACGCGCCCTCGACGCACTGCTGCCCGCGGGTCCGCCGCCGCGGCGCGCCGTACTGGCCGGGCCGGGACGGCCCGCCGACGACGCGGACGCCGACATCGTGCTCGTGCCGACCCATCCGCAGACCGGTGAGACCTGGACCCCGCCGGGCCCGGCCCCGACGGCCTACCCGGTGCCCCTGCCGTTCGGGGTGTGGCTGCGGCTGGCCTTCCCCGAGCCGCACCTGCCGGTTCCCGCGTCGGGCGGGATGCCCGACGGCGTCCTGCGCGACGACCCGCCCGCACCGCGCCCCCGGTACGTGTTCCGGCCCGATCCGGGCGCGTTCCAGCACGCCCTGGTCCGGCTGTCGGCCGTCCGCAGCCCGTGGCTGCGCGAGATCTCCGAGGACTTCACGCGGCACGTGCGCGCCGGCATCTTCTAGCGTCGTGCGGCACGTGCGCGCCGGGCCTCCGTACCGGCCGGGACGGATCGGGCGGGACGGGGGGCGGGCCGCAGGCCCGGGGCGGAGGCCGCTCTTTGACGCTTTTCGCAGGGCAGTGCTCTACTCCCTGCCATGACGACTGCGACGAAGATCCTTCCCACCCCTGTCATTGACGAGACGGTCCGCCTCCTGACCGAGCACTACGTCTTCCCCGAGATAGCCGAGCAGCTCACGGGCCTGCTGCGAGCGCGCCTCACCGACGGCGCCTACGACGTCGACGACGCCGAGGAACTCGCCCGGCTGGTCACCGAGGACCTGCAGTCCCTCAACGGCGACCGGCACCTGAGACTCAAGCACCACGCCGAGCCGGTCTCCCCGAAGGAGGGCGAGGCCACCCTGGCGGCCATCCGCGGGGACTTCGACACCTCCCTGGGCGGCGCGCCCCGCGTGCAGTTGCTCGACGGAGGGGTCGTGGTGGTGGAGCTGGCACCGATGCTGTTCCCGCTGGACTGGGCCGCCGAGCCACTGGGCGCCGCGCTCACCCTGGCCTCCCGGGCCCGGGCGCTGATCATCGACCTGCGCACCAACCGGGGCGGCGACCCGGACACGGTCGCCTTCGTCTGCAGCCACCTGCTCGACGAGCGCACCCACCTCAACACCATGCACTGGCGCGGCGGCGAGCGCAGGGAGCAGTCCTGGAGCCAGCCGCACGTCCCCGGCCCGCGCTTCGGCGGCAGCAAGCCGCTGTACGTGCTGACCAGCGAGAGCAGCTTCTCCGCCGCCGAAGAGCTGGCGTACGACCTTCAGCAGCTCGGCCGCGCCGTGATCGTCGGCGAGCGCACCCGCGGCGGCGCACATCCGTGCAGGGGCTGGACCGTGCACCCGCACCTGGAGGCCACCATCCCCTTCGGCCGCGCCGTCAACCCGGTCTCCGGCACGAACTGGGAAGGCACCGGTGTGCGGCCGGACGTTCCCTGCACCGCTGCCGAAGCCCTCGACCGCGCGCACGAGTTGGCCCTCGCCCGACTCGCGGACTGATCCGGTCCGGCTCGTCGGGCGCGGCGCGCACCGCCCGGTGGAGCGGGACGTCCCGGTCGAGGACGGCCGGTGGGTCCCGCTCCGGTCTCCTCCCCGAGGAGGAGACCGGAGCGGGAGCCAGGTCCCGGACCGGGGACGGGCAGGACCGGGGTCCTCGTGCCCTCGGGCGATGTGCCGTACCAGGGCGGGTTCCTAGCCTCGGGGCATGCGATCACACGAAGCGGACGATGCCCGACGAAACCCCGTGACCCCCGTCGGCCCCGCCGCACGCCGCGCCCTGGCCGTGGGCCTCGCCCTCGCCGCCTGCCTCACGGCCTCCCCCGCCCTGGCCACGGCCGCCGAGGCACCCGCCCAGAACGGTTCCGGGGCCGGACTGGACCGGTACTACCGCCAGCACCTCGGCTGGGGCAGCTGCGTCAAGGGCCCCGACGACACCACGGGCCGCGATCTGGACCGGGCGGGCGTGCAGTGCGCGGACGTGACCGTGCCCCTGGACTACGCCGCCCCCCGGGGACGCACGATCACCGTGGCGGTCTCCCGGCTGGGGGCCACCGACACCCGCCACCGCATCGGCGCGATCCTCCTCAACAACGGCGGTCCGGGCGGTCCCGCGCTCCAGTCCCCGCCGCAGGCGCGCGCGTCGATGAAGGAGGTCGGCGCGCGCTACGACATCATCGGCTTCGACCCGCGCTTCATCGGGCGCAGCACCGCGCTGGACTGCGGCCTGCCCGTCGGCATGACCTGGCTGTCCGCCGGCACCACCCGGGCGGGCTTCGACCGCCAGGTCGCCCTGCAGAAGGGCCTGGCCGACAAGTGCCGGGCCACCGACGCCGCGGTGCTCCCGCACATCACCACCCGCAACACGGCCCGCGACATGGACGTCATCCGCGGCGCGCTCGGGGAGCGGAAGATCTCCTTCCTGGGGTACTCGTACGGCACCTACCTGGGCACGGTCTACACGCAGATGTTCCCCGGCCGCCACGACCGGATGGTGCTGGACGGGGCGATCGACCCGAGCGACTACCGCCCCCGGCTGCTGAAGGGCACCGAGCGCGAGAACGAGAAGGCCCTGTCCGACTGGGCCGCCTGGGCCGCGGGGCACCACGACGCCTACGGCCTCGGTCGCAGCCGCGCCGAGGTCCTCGCCACCGTCGACCGCGTCGTCGCGGCGGCCTCGCGCGGTCCGCTGACCATCGGCGCCGGCGCCGATGCCTTCCGGGTCGACGACAGCCAGGTGCCGCTGCTCCTCTTCTCGGGCATCGCGGACGACACCGCCCCGGCGCGGGCGTCGTTCGGCGAGCTGGTCTCCGTACTGGCCGCAGCCGCGCAGGGCCGACCGACGACGGTGCCGCCGACGCTCGTTCCGGAGCTGCGGTACGTGCTGCGCGGTGAGGGCGAGCCCACCGGCGCGCAGTCCGCCGTCATCTGCGGGGACGTGGGCGCCGCACGCGATCCCGAGCTCTACTGGCGGGACATCGAGCGCAACCGCACCGCGCACCCGCTGTTCGGCGCGCTGACCAACAACATCAACCCGTGCGCCTTCTGGGACGCGCCGCGCGAGGAGCCCACCCGGGTGCGGCGCGACGCCCCCGCGTTGATCGTCGCCGCCACCGGTGACCCGCGTACGACGTACAAGGGAAGCGTCGCGCTGCACGAACAGCTGCCGAGCTCCCGGCTGCTCACCCTGGAGGGCGCCAACCGGCACGCCCTCTACGGCCGCTACGGCAACGCGTGCGTGGACGACCACGTCAACCGGTACCTGGCCACCGGCACGTTGCCGACGAAGGACCTGACCTGCGTCAAGCAGGCGGGATAGGGCCCGAGCGGCTCCGGATCGTCCCCGCCCTCCTCCTGGCACGGACCCGCTGGCCCCTGACCAGCGGTGTTCCGGATCCGCACTATTCTTTCGATCATGCGTATGAACACCATCGGCCTCGTGGGCGTCGTGAGCGCGGGCCTCCTGGCCACGGGGTGCGGGGGCGCCGGCTCCCGGTCGGCCGCGCCCGCGCCGTCCGTCAGCCAACTGCCGTTCCGGCTCGACCGACCCGCGCCCCGGCCCGAGGGCGACCTGCAGCCGTCCCCCGCCGCCGACGCACCCTTCGCGGCGAACCTGGAGTACGAACTCCGCAAGAAGACGCTCGCGTTGGCCAACGCCACGGGCAAGGTCACCGCCAAGTGCCCCCAGGACGTGGCCTCCCGAAAGGGCACCACGGTCGTGTGCACGTCCCGGTTCAAGGGTGCCGAGGTGGAGTGGGACGTCGCCGTGGGTGACAAGCCCGGCTGGTCGCAGAACTACGTCACCTTCACCGCTCGCCCGCGCAAGGGCATCATGTCGAAGGAGGGCGCCCAGCGGATCATCTTCGGCAACTCCGACGGGACCCTGGACCACATCCGGTGCACCGACATACCGGGGGCCGTCGCGGTACCCATGGGCCCCACCCCCCAGTACGCGTGCCAACAGGTCATGAAGGACGGCCGGGTGTACTACCCGCAGGCGATGCGCGCCACCGAGGACGGGCCGCGCGCGTACTGACGCATGTCTCGAGCGTCCGCTCGCCCTTCAGCCGGCCGCGTTGACGCGTTCGCCTTCCGCCAGGTCGTCGCCGTGCTGCCAGGCGTAGAGGGTGTCTCCTTCCTTGTACCCGTAGTACGTGCCGCACCGCAGGGTGGCCCTGCCCCGGGCGTCGCCCGGGAACCAGTCCGCCCGCATCTGGACGTCCTTGGCGTTCGCCGCGGGCTCGGCCGTGCACCGGGCCGGGAGCTCGCCGGCCGGGAGCACCGCCTTCAGGAGCCGCTCGCCGCCCGTCGTCCTCATCGCGTAGTCGACCGACTTCGCCTCGTCCGCCAGCCAGCGCGGGACGGAGGCGCGCGCGGCCTTCGCCTCGGCGCCCGTCGCGTAGGAGCTCGTCTCCTGGTGCCGGTTCGCCATCCAGTCGCTCGCGGCGGGCACGGCGACCGCCGCTGCCACGCCGAGGGCGACGACGGCTCCGGAAGCGGCCAGGACGATGTTCTTGCGACTCATGGGGGTTTTGCTCCTGTTACTGGCTGATTGCGTGCTTCCATCCTTCGGGTCGGAGCGCTCGGATCCATCCGCCCGACGGGCGGGATCCGCGTACCTCTCAGGTCGCACGCCCCCGAGGGGGTCCCGGATGCCCGCCCCCGCCGACCGGGATGGCGGGGCACACGCGCCCGTCAGTCCGGCCGCGGGCCGATGACCCGGGTGCCGTCCTCGACGGTGATGGCCTGGGCGGGGCACATGTCGGCCGCGTCCAGGACGCCTTCCCGGGGCGCGATCCCGTCCGCGCGGGGGCGCGCCCGGTCCTCGTCCAGCACGAACACCTCGGGGGCCGTGCCGGCGCAGATGCCCGAGCCCTGGCACAGCCGCCGGTCGACCCGAACCGTCCACGCCGCGTCGGCGCTCACCAGGCCACCGGCATGACGCGCGGACCGCGCACCAGCATCTCGGTCTTCCAGGTGATGTCGCCCGCGAGGCGGAGTCCGGGGAAGCGCTGGAGCAGCGCCGTCAGGGCTTCCTGGAGTTCCATCCGGGCCAGCGGGGCACCCAGGCAGTGGTGGACGCCGTGACCGAAACCCAGGTGCTGGCCCGCGGGACGCGCGATGTCGAGGACCCCGGGCGCCGTGAAGCGCAGCGCGTCGCGGTTGGCGGCGCCCGTCGCGACCACGACCGGGTCCCCGGCGGCGACCAGGGTGCCGCCGACCTCGACGTCCTCGGTGGCGTACCGGGCCTGGCTCGCTCCGCTGCCCAGCGGGACGAAGCGCAGGAGTTCCTCCACGGCGTTCGCGATGAGGTCCGGGTTCCCCCGCAGCAGCGCGAGCTGGTCCGGGTGGTCGAGGAGGGTGAGGACGAAGTTGGGGATCTGCGAGGCCGTCGTCTCGTGGCCGGCCACCAGGACGGACACGCACAGGTCGATGAGTTCCAGTTCGGAGAGGCGGTCGTCGTCGGCCTCCCGGGCGTCGATGAGGGCCGTCATCAGATCGTCCTGGGGGCTGCCGCGGTGCGCGTCGATGAGATCCGCCATGTAGGCGCGCAGTTCCTCGCGGTTGGCGTGGAACTCCTTCGCGGTCAGCGAGCTCGTCGACAGGGCGGCGTCGCTCCACACCCTGAACCGCGGCCGGTCCTCGACCGGGACGCCGAGCAGCTGGCAGATGACGGCGACCGGGATCGGAAGCGCGTACCGGTCGACGAGGTCGGCGGGCGGCCCGGCCGCCTCCAGCTCGTCGAGCAGCCCGGCGGTGAGCGCGCGTACCCGTGGCCGGAGCTTCTCGACCTGCCGGACGGTGAACGCCTTGGCGACCAGAGACCGCAGCCGGGTGTGGTCGGGCGGGTCCATGCCCAGGATCCCGGCGTCGGCGCGGCCCTCGGACTGGCGGGGCTCGTCGTGTCGGCTCGCCAGCGCGCGACTGAACCGTACGTCGCCCAGCACGAGCCGGGCGTCGGCGTAGCGGGTGACCAGCCAGGCGGGTTCCCCGTACGGCATCCGTACCCGTAACAGTCCGGGCCGCTCGCGCACCCGCTCGTACTCCTCGGCCAGCCCGAGTCCCTCGGCGGTGTTGAAGGGGTAGGCGAAGGGGGTGGTCTCGACACGCGTCACGTCGGCCTCCTTGATGTAAGCAGCTGCTTACACGCTAGGACCGGCCACCCGACCGGTCAACGACGCTTTACGGCCGTTATCCTGACGGGCCTTCCGAGAGGACCAGGTGAGTGAACGAATCCCCCCGGCCGCGACCGACGGAACGACAGGAGCGACCGCGCAACGCCGCGGCCACTCGCCTCCGGCTGCTCGAAGCGGCCGCCGACCTCTTCGCCGAGCGTGGCTACGAGCGCACCACGGTCCGGGCGATCGCCGAGCGCGCGCGGGCCAACCAGGCCCTGCTCTTCCGCTACTTCGGCTCCAAGGAGGGGCTGCTCACCGAGGTCGTCGCCCGGGGCGGCCTGGAACAGCTGCGCGCCACCCCCGCGGAGGAGCTGTTCGAGACGGCCCTGCGCTCGATGTTGACCCGCAGCGCCCCGGGGGCCGACCGCTCCCTGGAGGTGTACCTGAGGTCCGTCGGCCGGGGGGACGAGGCCAGCGGGACCCTGCGGGAGCTGGGCGCGGAGTACCAGAAGGTGCTGGCCGGTCTGGCCCCGTCCGAAGACGGCGCCCTGCGCGCCGATCTGGCGATGGCCTGGCTGTTGGGGATCGGCCTCATGCGGACGGTCGCCGCGCGCGAGCCGCTGGCCGGAGCGGACCCGGACACGGTCTGCCGGCTCGTACTGGACACCCTCGCGCCGTTCTGGGCCGCACCGGAGGCGACCGGTCCCGGGGAGGAAGACCGGTAACCCGTCACGGTCTTCGGCTCCAACAACGCCCCGCATAGCGGATATTGACCATGCGTCACCCGGTGGGCGTGCCGATCTGGTCGCGCTCCAGGGAGGTGCGCAGTTCCGCGAGGGCGCGGGCGGCGGCCGTGACGGGGGACGCCTCGATCCCGCCCGCGATCAGTTCGGTCAGCCGCTCGGTGAAGGTGGCTTCCGCGGCGTCGGCCAGGCGCAGGCCGTCGTCGGTCAGGGCGAGCAGCGAGGACCGGCGGTCCGACGGGTTCGGCCGACGGGCGACCCAGCCCTGCCGTTCCAGGCGGTCGACGCCCTTGCTGGTGGCTCCGATGCCGACGGCGAACTCCGCCGCCAGGTCCGCCACCCGGGCCCCGGGGTGGTCGCGGAGGTGGCGCAGGAACTCGAACTGCGAGGTGACGATCCCGTGCCGTTCGCGAAGACGGTCGTTGAGGGCGTTGTACAGACGCGTCTCGCAGCGGACGAGGTCGGCGAAGAAGCCCGCGAGGTCGACGGGGCCACCACTCAATGTATATGCCATGGCATATAGTGTAGTGGAATACACTTTGGACGGGAGCACCCACGTGAGCAAGGAACAGCGGGCCAGGATCGACGCGTTACTGCGGCAACCCCGAGCCGAGGGGCCCCGGTCGGTCGAGGAGATGCGCGCCGGATTCGAGGCGCTGATGTCCCGGATGATCGTCCCCGACGCCATCCGCACCACGCGGACGACGCTGGGCGACCGACCCGCGCTGCGCGTCGTGCCGGACGGGACCGCGCGCCGCGGAACGATCCTGTACTTCCACGGGGGCGGCTGGGTGGTCGGATCTCCCGAGACCGCGCTCTCGCTGACCGGACACCTCGTGGCCAGGACCGGTTTCACGTCGTACTCGCCGGACTACCGGCTCGCCCCCGAGCACCCGTTCCCCGCCGCGATCGACGACGCCCTGAGCGCCTATCGCGCCCTGCTCGACAGCGGTGAGGACCCTTCGGCCATCGCGTTCGCCGGGGACTCCGCCGGTGGCGGCCTCACCGTCACCACCTGCCTCGCCGCCCGTGACGCCGGGCTCCCGCTGCCCGCCGCGATCGTGGCGTTCTCCCCCGGCCTGGACGCCACCCAGTCCGGTGAGAGCCTGGACACCAAAGCGGGCGTCGACCCGATCTTCACCCGCGAGCGCCTGGCACACACCGCGGCCATGTACCTCGCCGGAGCCGACCCGCGCCAGCCCCTGCTCAGCCCGGCCGTCCTCGCCGACCTGACCGGCTTCCCCCCGATGCTCCTCCAGGCGGGCACCAACGAAGTGCTCCTGGACGACTCCACCCGCATGGCGGCCCGCGCCCGCGCGGCCGGAGTGGACGTGATCCTCGACATCACCGCCGGCGTGCCCCACGTGTTCCAGTCCTTCGCCGGCGTTCTCGACGAGGCCGACCGGGCGCTGGACCGCGCGGCCCTCTTCCTCGCCCAGCGGGTCCGCACCTGCGGCGCGGCCGCGCCCTCCCGCTCCGGACGCGGAATTTGACATCCACCCCCGCCACGGAACACCCTTTCACTACTTAATTAGTGAAAGGGAGGTGAGGCGTGTGGCCCTCGTCGACAGAACCGGTGGTGCTGGCGCGTCCGGTGCCATCGAGTTCCGCATCGACCGCCGCTCCGGCGTCGCCACGTACCAACAGATCGTCCATCAGGCCAAACAGGCCCTCCGTCTCGGCCTGCTCGCGCCGGGCGACAAGCTGCCCACGGCCCGGGAGGTCGTCGAGGCGACGGCGATCAACCCGAACACCGTGCTCAAGGCGTACCGCGAGCTGGAGCGCGAAGGCCTCGTCGAGGGCCGCCGCGGCCTCGGCACCTTCGTCACGAAGGGCCTGGGCGCCAGCGCCGGTGCCGGTTCGCCGCACCGCCCGGCCCTCGTCGCCTGGATCGCCGAAGCCCACCGAGCGGGCCTGGAGCGCGACGACATCACCGCGCTCTTCGAGGACGCGCTGAACGAGACCATTCCGCAGGGAGACACCCGATGACCCGCGCCCACACCGCCCCGCCGGCCGCTCTCGAAGCGAGCGACCTGGCCATGTCGTACGGTCACGGCCGCCGGGCCAAGTCCGTCCTGGACGGGCTGTCGTTCCGCCTGCCGCAGGGCGTCGTCTGCGCCCTGGTCGGCCCGAACGGCGCGGGCAAGTCCACGCTGCTCTCGCTCGCCGCGGGCCTGCTCCGCCCCACGAGCGGCACCCTGCGCGTGCTCGGCGAGACCCCGGCCGCCACCCGTTCCCGCGTCGCGTACGTCGCCCAGGGCAAGCCGCTGCACCCGCACCTGACCGTCGAGGCCACCCTCCGCCTCGGCCGCGACCTCAACCAGGGCGGACACTGGGACACGGCCGCCGCCGAACGCATCGTCTACGCGGGCGACGCGGGAGGCGGCCTCGACCCGAAGGCGCGGATCCGCTCCCTCTCCGGCGGTCAGCGCAGCCGCGTCGCCCTCGCCCTCGCCTTCGGGAAACGACCCGAGCTGATGCTGCTCGACGAGCCCATGGCCGACCTCGACCCGCTCGCCCGCCAGCAGCTCACCGGCGTCCTGATGTCCGAAGCCCTCGAACACGGCACCACCATCGTGATGTCCTCGCACGTCGTCGCCGAGCTGGAGGACTCGTGCGACCACCTCCTGCTGACCGCGGGCGGCCGGGTGCTGCTCTGCGGTGGCATCGAGGACATCGTCGACGCCCACGCCCTCGTCACCGGCACGGGCGACCTCACCGGCGCCGACGTCATCGAGGAACGCCCCACCGGCCGCGGCCGTACCGCCCTGGTCCGCCCGCGCGGCCCCCTCGACACCGACGCCGACCGGGCCGTGGAACGCCCCTCCCTGCAGGAGGTGCTCCTCGCCCATCTCCGCAACCCCGGGGCGCCCGCGCTCATCACCGACGACGCCCACCCCGCACCGTCCGCACGCCAGGAGATCACCGCATGACCGCCTCGACGCTCACCCCGCACCGCACGACGTCCACGGCCCGCACCGGGGCCGTCCGCGCCGTTCTGCGCCTGCACCGCGCGTCCCTCCTGATATGGACCGCGTACGTCGTCATCACCGCCGCCATCCTGCTGTGGATGCTCGGCCCGGGCGGCACCGGCGCCGTCGACGAGATGGCGGAGTGCGCGCGCACCAAGGCCTGTGACAGCCATCCCGCCGTAGGGCTCTACAAAATGGCGCTGCTCGCCGTGCAGTGGCTGATCCTGGCCCCGTCCTACCTGCTCCCGGCCTACGCCGCCGCCGCGCTGGTCGGCCGCGAACTCGAAACGGGCACCGCCCAGCTCGCCTGGACCCAGAACGTGTCCCCGACCCGCTGGCTGGCCACCAAGCTCGGCGTCGCCGCCGCCGCGGTCACCCTCGGCATGACGGTCCTCGTCCTGCTCTTCCGCACGGTCCGCGACGACCGCTTCGGCATCGGCAACTGGTCGGTCTACGACCCCTTCGTCTACCACGACGCCACGCCGCTCGCCCTCGCCTACCCGCTGCTCGGCCTGGTGCTCGGCGCGCTCGCCGGCATCCTCCTGGGCCGCGCGATGGCCGCGCTCGCCACGGCGACGGCCGCGACCGCCGTGCTCGCCTACGTCTACTCCGCGGCCCGCTTCCACTTCTGGCCGTCCGTCACCCTCACCACCCCCGCGGACGCCCCCTCCCCCAGCGGCATGATCCTCTCCACCGAGCTGTTCTCCCACGACGGAACCCGCCTGTCGGGACCGGAGGCCATACGCCTGAGCCCCGCCGATCTCCACAGCTCGTACTTCGTCCAGGAGTACCACCCGGTCTCCCACTTCTGGCCCCTCCAGGCCGTCGAGACCGGCTCCCTCCTCGCCCTCACCGCCCTGGCGGGCTTCGCCGCCTTCTCCCTGCTCCGACGCCGCACGGCATAGCGGTCAGCGGTCGCGGGCGGTCACGTCCACGGGTGGTTCGGGGTCGGCGGAGGGCAGCTCCGGCTCCAGGCCGTCGGCCACGGCGGCGCGGGGCAGACCACTCTCGGCCCGCCAGGCCTGGAAGGCGAGCGTGGTGGCGGTGACGACGACCAGTCCCAGCAGCCAGCCCCCGACCACGTCGCTCACCCAGTGCACGCCCAGCGCGACCCGGGTGTATCCCACGCCGACCACGGAGGTCACCGCCAGGACCCACGCCACGGGGCGCCTGCCCCGGGGCACCATCGGCAGCAGGACCAGCAGCAGGACGGCGCAGGAGGTGGTCGCCGTCATGGCGTGGCCGGAGGGGAAGGAGTAGCCGGGCGCGTGCGAGACGGGATCGGGCAGCTGCGGCCGGGCCCGCTCCACCGCGTTCTTGACCAGCAGGCCGATCTGGCTCCCGGACAGGGCGGTGACGGCCGCCCACGCGGCCAGCCGCCAGGCGCGCCGGACCAGCAGCCACACCACCAACGCGGCCACCAGCAGCCGCATCGTCACCGGGTCCCACAGGACACCCGTGAGGAACTCCAGCACCCGCACCCACGCCGGGTGGGCGAGGGCGCTCTCGTGCAGCCGCTGCGCCGTCCCCCGGTCGAGCCGGTGGAGCGGGGGCCATCCGGACTCCACGAGGACGAGCGCCAGCGCGAAGGGAACGGCCGTCACCGCGGCGGCGGCCGCGGCCAGGAGCAGCCGCGTCCCGTAGGTGGCGTCGGGCCCGCCGTGCCGGGCGAGGAAGGCTCGCAGGGACGGGACGAGCCGGGCGAGCCGCCCGGGCCGCCGGGTGGTGCGCTGTGCCATGGTGGCGGCGCCTTCCGTTCGGGTCGCAGGGGACGGGGGCGGTGCGCGCCCGTCGGGCGGGAGCGGGGCCGGGCCGGTCAGACGCCCGGGTCCGGCGCGATCGGATCCTTGACCCCGGCGCGCACGGCTTCCAGTTGGGCCGCGAACGACAGGCCGAGGAAGAGGGCCAACGAGGTGAGGTAGGACCACAGGAGCAGCGACATGACCGCGCTGAGCGGCCCGTACACGCTGTTGAAGGAGCCGCTCGCGCCGACGTACAGGCTCAGCCCCCACGTGGCGGTGAGCCAGAGCACCAGGTAGACCACGGCGCCGAAGGCCAACCAGGTGTAGCCGGGTTGGGCGCGGCGCGGCGAGAGGCGGAAGATCGCGCTCGTCGCCAGGACCGCCAGCAGGATGCCGACGGGCCAGCGCAGTATCTCCCAGGCGCGGGTGGTGTCCGGCCCGAGCCGGTAGACCTCGGCCACCGCCCGCGTGAGGTCGTGGCCGAGGACGGTGAGGATGAAGCTGAGCCCGAGCGGGAAACCGGCCAGGGCGGCCATGAGCAGGCCGCGCGTGTACTTGCCCAGGAACGGCCGGTCCCGCTCGTTGCCGTAGATGCGGTTCGCCCCGCGCTCGACCTGGCAGAGCCCGGTGGTGACGTTGACCAGGGCGAAGAGCAGGCCGAGCCAGAGCGCCGCCCGGCCGCCCGCATGGCTCCGGCCCAGCGCGTCCTCGACGAGGTCCCGGCTGGGCCCGCTCGTGGTGCGGCCGATCGTCAGCTCGAGGACGCGGCCGACCTCCTCGGTGTGCAGGACGCCGGACAGGCCGACGGCCGCGATGGCCAGCGGGACGAGGGTGAGGACGGTCTGCAGTGCGAGCGCGCGGGAGTGGCTGAAGCCGTCGGCGTAGCGGAAGCGCAGGAAGGAGTCGCGCGCGAGGCTCCAGCCGCCGTAGCGGCGCAGGGCGGCCCAGGCCTCGTCGGCGGACAGCTCGTCGCCCTCCACGTCGCGTCTCTGCGGAACCCGTGTCGCGGTGCCCATCGTCTCCCTGCCCGTCTGCCGTCTGCCGTCTGCTGTGTGCTGTCTGCGCCGCCCGGAACGCGCTCTCCCGGTACGGGAATTCAGTGCCGCGGGGTCGGCACCGCGGCCGGGGGTGCCTCGGCCCCGGTGCCGGACAGTGCCCGCGGCAGCCGTACGCGCAGGGCGCCGGGGTCGACCTCCACGGTCAGGCGCTCTCCCGGGGCGACGGCGTCCCCGTCCATCTCCCGGGGTTGCGGGGCGGTGCAACGGATCTCGACCCGGGTGGCGCTGAAGTACTCCAGCGCTCCCCCGGCGACGTGCTCCGCACCCGCTCCGGGCCCGGGCGGGGCGGGTGTGCGCGGGGTCCGCCGGGTGAGGTGTGCGGCGGCGGCCAGCCAGCCCGCGGGCCCTCGGGGGGCGAACAGCACCACGTCGAGGCGGCCGTCGTCCGCCCGGGCCCGCGGCAGCAGCGGCAGGCCTCCCTGGAGCATGCCGACGTTGCCGATCACGACCATCCGGGCCCGGCGCCGCAGGGGGCGCCCGTCGTCGAGCCGGATCGTCAAGCGGATGCCGGGGTCGCCGAGGTGGCGCAGGGCGGATATGACGTAGGCGGCCCAGCCCAGCCGGGACTTCAGGCGCGGCGACGCGTCCTGGACCATGGCCGCGTCGAAGCCGACGCCCGCCATCACGACGAAGCGGGCCGGTTCGATGCCGTCGCCCCGTATCCGGCCCACGTCGATGCCGTGGCACCCGCCCGACAGGGCCTCCTCCAGGGCGGTCACCGGATCCGGCGCGAGCCCCAGGTTCCGGGCGAGCAGGTTGCCCGTTCCGCACGGCACGACCACCAGCTCGATACCGGTGCCCGCCAGCAGTTCGGCGCAGGCGCGGACCGTGCCGTCGCCGCCGCAGACCACGACGAGCCCGACCGCGGCGGCGTCGAGTTCCGCGGCGAGGTCGCCGCACGGGAGTTCCGCACCGGTCGGGATCCACTGCTGCGCGGCGTGACCGTGCCGGGTGAGCACGGCCCCGAGGCGGTCGGCCAGTTCGTCGTCGCAGCCCTGTGGATTCCGTACGACGAGCGTGCGTCCGCCCCCTGGGGCCGGGGGCGGGTTCGTGGTCGGTGCGGCGTCGCGGGCGCTCCCCGCGGACCCCGGGGTCCGGCGGCGGCCGCCGAGCAGGACGGTCCCGATCACGGCCAGCGTCACCGCGCCGTTGAACAGGCCGCCCAGTACGTCAGAGGGGTGGTGCATCCCCCGGTACAGCCGCGAGGCGGCCACCGCGAGCGGCACCAGCAGCAGGAGCGCGGCCACGGGCCGACGCCAGGCGCCGCGCGCGCCCACCCGGGTGAGCACCGCGAGGCCCCCGTACAGGGCCACGGCCGCGCCCACGTGCCCGGAGGGGAAGCTGGAGGTGGGCGGTGCCAGGTCCAGGTGGGGGACGTCGGGGCGCGGCCGTTCCACGACCAGGGTCACGAGGAGGAACATCGCCGACTGGACGGCGACGGCCGCGGCGAGGAACCCCGCCTCGGCCCAGCGCGGCGCCGGGGGCGTCAGCAGCAGGGCCAGCACGCAGACCAGCGTGAGGCCGGTGATCACCTGGGTGTTCGCCAGCAGGGACAACCACTGGGTGAAACCGTTCAGGAGCGGCTCGCGGTGGGCGGCCAGGGCCCGGTTGACCCCGTCCTCCGCCGACAGCGGCCAGTGGCCGGCGAGCGGGCCGGTCAGTGCCCGGCCGACGACCATCAGCAGCACCAGGTGCACCGGCAGCACCAGCAGGAACCGGGCACGTCTCAGGGCCTCCCGGCCCCGGCTCCCGCTCACGCGACGCCCCCCGTGCGCACGCGCCCGCGCTCGGGAACGGCGTCGCTCACGCGCTCGCCCGGCGCACGGACGGCTGCGGAGCGCGGGCGAAGTGCCCGCGCTCGGGCGGGGGGAGACGTCGACACGGGGGTTCCCTTCGCTTGCCTGGCCATGGCCCCCGCCTGCCCGCGAACGCCGCCCGGATGCGCCCCGCCGACGCCCGTCCGTCGGGCCTGCGCGGGGGTGGCCGAAATGCCCCCGTAGCGGGGCCACTTGATATGCGCTGGTGTTTGCCGAACGCCTAATCGAGTAGGCGTACACCCGTCCGTCCGCCCCTCTTCCGTAACGCTCGCGCCGCCCCCGGTCCTCGCGCGGTGACACCGCGTGGGGATCGTCCGCAGACGACGCCGTCGCACCGAGGGGCGTCCCCTTCGACCCCAGGAGCCCCATGACCCCGATCCTCTTCGTCTACGCCAAGGGCGGCCCTCCCCTCGAATACGCGGTCCCGAGGATCGCCGCCCACGCCGAGGTGCACGTCCTGGCGCTCGCGCCGCTGCCCCGCGTCACCGAGTCGGTGTGGCGGCCCGGGTGCGCGTCGGTCACCACCGCCCCGCCCGGCGAAGGGGTGGAACTGGTCGATCTGATCTGCGCCCACGCCCGCCGCGTCGGCGCCGCGGCGGTGCTGACCCTCTCGGAGTACGCGGTGGTCGCCGTCGCCCACGCGAGCCTGCGGCTCGGCCTGCCCGGCGCCGGGGAGCGGGTCACCGGGGCGCGCGACAAACGGCTGATGCGCCGGATCTGGCGTGACGCCGGGGTCCCCGTACCGGGTTTCGCGGAGATCGACGGACCGCAGGACATCACGACGGCCTTCGACGACCTCAGGCCGCCGCTGCTGCTCAAGGCCGCCTGGAGCGCGGGGTCCACGGCGCACCTCACCGTGTGGAACGAGCAGCAGGCCGAGGAGGCCTGGAAGACCGGACGCTCCGTCATGGAGGCCTCGTCCGCGCGGGGTTACGCGGAGCTGCACGCCGCCGACGCGGGCGTCAGCGACTTCCTGCTGGAGGAGATCGTGACCGGGGAGGCCGCCGACTGGTTCGACGGGCCCGGTTGGGGCGACTACGTCAGCGTGGAGGGGATCGTCGCCGACGGCCGCTACCACCCGTTGTGCCTCACCGGGCGCCTGCCGACCGTCGCGCCCTTCACCGAGCGGGCGAGCCTGGCCCCGGCCGCCCTCCCGGTCGCGGCGCAGCGCCGGATCGAGGAGGTGTCGCGCGCCGCCGTCGACGCGCTCGGGCTGGACACCTGCGCCACCCACACCGAGATCAAGCTCGGCGCGGGCGGGGCGGTCTGGCTGATCGAGACCGCGGCCCGCTTCGGCGGGGTGATGACCACCCGACAGGCGGAGACGGTCTTCGGCGTGGACATGATCGGCATGTTGGTGCGCCAGTTGCTCGGCGGGGACGTCGACTACCCGGAACGGATGCTGACCGAGGGCGAGGGCGCCGCCGGCTCCCTGGTCGTCCTCGCCGTCGGCCCCGACGGCCGGCCCTGGGACCGGCTCCCGGCCTGGGACTTCGCCGCGGTCGACTGGTCCGCCCTGGTCGCGCCGGGATCCCGGGTGGAGCTGGTGCGCGAGCACAGCCTCCCGCCGGGCAGTGCGGTCCCGCCGTACGAGGAGGCGGGCGGGGCCAATTCCATGGCCGCGCTCTGCTTCCTGCGCGCCGCGTCCGGGCCGGAGCTGCTGGCCGACTGCGGCCGCATCCTCGCGGCCCTCCCGAACGCCCTCACCCAGGCGTCCGACCCCGCGCCGTCCCCCGGCGGACCCGCCACCGCCACCACCCCCTCCCCCACGGCCGCCGACCGCTCGACGCCCGGGAGCCCCGCATGACGCACACCGACGACGACACCGCCGCACCCGCGCCGTCCCACCGGGGCGCCGCCGTGGACACCCTGCTCACCCTCCCGCTCTTCGAGCAACTGGCCGGGGTGCTGGGCGGGCACCCGTACGTGAAGGTGGTCGTGGACCGGGAACGGGGTCTGTGGCACGTGCTCGACAGCGCCGTGCACTCCTTCCACGTCAACTACATAGCCATCGAGATCCAGGGGTCGACCCTGGAGCAGCTCGACGCCGCACTCGACCGCTTCAACCATGAGGTCTACCACGACCCCGCGCGCCGGTTCCTGCTCGGCGTCCTGTCGCTGCGCTCCCTGGGCGGTGCGGACCACGACGAGCCCTTCATGGTGCTGGAGACCACCGAGGCCGACACGATGGGCGCGGAGCTGCTGATCGAGTTCCACGCCTTCGTCCGGGCCCACCTCGATCCCGCGCTCGAACTGCTGGTGAAACCGGCCAACCACGGCCAGGAGAACGCCCTGGCGGCGGTGCCGGAGACCGTGGTGCCCCGCGCCCGGGGGCACGCGCTGCTGGCGACGGCGCCCTTCGTCCCGTTGACCCTCGCCCGCGCCACCGGCCGGCTCCGCGCGTTCGCCTCGCGCGAGGAGTACCTGGCCGCCCGCGCGGACCTGGCCTGGTACGACATCGTCGCCATGCCGGTGGTCCCCGACGACATCCCGCGGCTCGCCGGTCTGGTCAACGCCCTGCCCACCACCCCGCTGTCGCACACCAACATGCTGGCCGCGGGCTGGGGCGTCCCCAACGCCATCGTCCGCGGCGTCCTCGACACGATCGCCGACGAGAAGTGGGACGGCGCCTGGGTCCGTTACGAGGTCACCGCCGACGGGTTCGCCATCGAGCCCGCCGAGGAGCCCGCCGACCTCGCCGAACCGACCTGGCACACCCAGCGGGTGCGTCTGGACGCCCCGCACGTGACGGACGTACCGCTGGTGCCGCTGTCCTCGTTGCGCGCCGTCGACCGCAACCGCTACGGCACCAAGGCGGCCAACCTCGGAGAGCTCCACCACGTCCTGCGCCACGGATCCTCCCGGCTGACCGGCTACTACTCCGTGCCCCGGCCGCCCCGGGCCGATCTGCTCGGGCACTTGGCCGCCCGGCTGCGGCTGCCCGAGGACGGCGACCTCGCCCAGCACGCCGGGGAGTTCCTGACCCGGCACGTCCGGGCACCGGCGGGCGTCGCCGTCCCCTTCTCCGTCCAGCAGCGCTTCCTGAACTCCTCTCCGGCGGTGCAACAGAGCATCGGCAAGCTGAAGATGGCCCTGGAACTGAACGCGATGGACGCCGTGGACACGATCTGCGTCCCCTTGCAGCACCTGGTGCGCACCCTTCCCGTGCCCGAGGACCTGGTACGGGCCCTGGACTCCCAGGTCGTCGCACACCTGGCGGGCACCAGCCGCTTCGCCGTGCGGTCCTCCTCGAACGCCGAGGACCTGCCGGGCTTCTCCGCGGCCGGGATCTACGAGTCCCACACCAAGGTCGCCGACCTGCCGGGGCTGCTGGACGCCATCCGCCAGGTGTGGGCCTCGTTGCTCTCCCCGCGCAGCGTGCGGCTGCGCCACCAGGCGGGCATCTCCCTGGACGACACCTACATGGGGGTGATCGTCCAGCGCTACGAGCCGTCCCCGCTCGGCGGCGTCATGGTCACCTGCAATCCGACCAACCGGGCCGACTTCCGCAACGTGTACCTCAACTGCGCGCACGGGTCCACGGCCGATGTCGTCGACGGCCGGACCCTGCCCCTGCAGTACCTGTACAACACGGTCGAGGGCGGCGGCCGCACCACCTCGCTGGGCGCGGCCGTCGAGGACCTGCCGCAGGAGACGCGCGACCACCTGGCCCGGTTGGCCCTGGCGGGCCGCTTGCTCCAGTCGCACTTCGCCACGGACTACACCTTCGCCGGGCCGCTCGACGTCGAGTGGCTGCTCGGGCCGGACGGCGCGCTCCACGTCCTCCAGCTCCGGCCGTACAGCGCCTGACCCGTCCGCCCCTTCCCGCACACCGCCCCACCGAAGGTCGACCCATGCCCCTCCCGCTCCTGCGCGCGCACCGGACGCGCCGCGTCCGGCCGCCCGCCGCGGCGCTCCGCGCGATCCGCCTGAACAACGGCTTCCAACTGCTGTTCAACCTGCTGTGGTGGATGCCCGTCTTCTACGAGTACCAGAGGCGGGCAGGCCTGTCGGACAGCCAGATCTTCGGCATCCAGAGCGTCTACTACGTGGCGTTCTGCCTGTTGGAGATACCCACGGGCGTCATCGCCGACCGCATCGGGCAGCGGCGCTGCATGCAGCTCGGGGCGGTCGTGATGGTCGCGGCGAACCTCCTCCCGGTCGCCTCGCCCTCGTTCGCCGGGTTCATGGCGCACTTCCTGGCGATCGCCGCGGCCCGGTCGCTGGTGTCCGGGGCTTCCAGCGCCTACCTGTACGAGTACCTGCGCGAGCACGGCGCGCAGGCGCACTACGTACAGGCCGAGGGCACCGCCCGGGCGCTCGGCCTGTGGGCGAAGATCGCCTGCTGGCCCCTCGTCGGCGTACTGATGCACGTCCGCCACGACGCGCCGTACGTCCTGACGGCGCTCTCCGCGCTCGGTTCGCTGGCCTGCGCCGCCGCCCTCCCCGCGATCGCGGCTGCGCGCGGGGCCGACCACCCGCCCGTGGCGCGCGCCGGGCTCCTCGACTCGGCCCGTCGGGCCGTCGGGGTGCTCGGCGCGTCACGGTCCCTGGGGCCGCTGATGGTGCAGGGCGTGGCCGTGTTCACGCTCGCCCGCATCTGCCAGGTCAACCTCTTCCAGCCGCTGCTCCTGGAGAAGCACCTGCCCGTCGCCGACCACGGCGCCGTGCTGTCGGCGATGACGGTCGCCGAGGCGGTGGGGTCGGCCAGAACGGGCTGGATGCGCGGCAGGGTGTCCGACACCACCGCGGTCACCGTCCTCAGCGTGGTCATGGCCCTCACGCTCGCGGCGACCACGCTGTCCGGAGCGCCGGGCACGATCCTGTGGCTGTGCGTGTTCGCCGCGGCGGCGGGCCTGGCCTATCCCGTGCAGCGCAACCTGATCAACGCGGCCATCCCGGCGACGCCGTACCGGGCGACCCTGCTGTCGGTGGAGTCCATCATCGACCGCGGTGTGTGCGCGCTGGTGGCCCTGGCCGTCGGCGGCTACCTGGCCGCGGACCGCCTGGACACGCTGCTCGTGCACGCGGCGGCGGGCACCTGCCTGTTGCTGCTCGTGGTGGGCGTCGTCCTGCGACGGCTGCGCCGGGAGGGGGCGCGGTCGGCGGCCGGTCGGCCGTGACGCGGCGCGATGGCCGTGGCCCGGCGGTGGGAGGTGCCGGTTGTCCGCATTCCGGTCCCGCCGGACGCGGACGCGGGGGCCGCGTCATGATGTGCGCATGACGGACAGCGACGACAAGCACACCGACTCCCCGGCGATCGCCCTGCTCAAGGAGCTGGGAGCCGCGACGACCAAGCATTCCGGCGGCACCCTGCTGACCCATCTGCTGCGCGTGGAGGCGCTGCTCGCCGAGTGGGGTGCGCGGCCGGCCCTGCGGACCGCGGCCCTGTGCCACGCCTTCTACGGCACGGACGGGCTGCCCCTGAGCCTGCTGGAGCTCTCCGAGCGCGACCGCCTCACCGAGGCGATCGGCGCGGAGGCCGAAGCACTCGTGTACTTCTACGCCAGCTGCGACCGCGCGGCCTCCTATCCCGGCCTGGCCGCCCCGGACGGGGCGCCGGTGACCTTCCGCGACCGCTTCACCGGCGAGGAGTTCACCCCGACCCCGCAGCAGCGCCGTGACTTCGCCGAGCTGACGGTGGCCAACGAACTGGACCTGGCCAAGGTGAACGCGTCCTTCCGCGAGCGCAACGGGGCGGGCCTGCTGGAGCTCTTCACCCGTTGGGCTCCGCTCCTGTCCGAGGCGACCCGCCGTGAGGTGACCGCGGTCCTCGGCTGAACGTCCGGGTGCGCGGGGCGCGCAGGCGGCTGGACAAGCGGGCCCGTACGGAGCCCGTGGGGCGGTTGCGGGCGTGCTGGTCGAGTCCTTCCATGAGGCGTTGGGAGCGCGTCTCCACGTCCAGCTCGTCCAGGACCCGGTCGATCTCGGTGAGCAGGGCGCCGTACAGCTGCCAGTGCTCCGGATGTGCGCGGGTGGAGACCGGCAGCAGTTCCGCGAGCCGGTCGCGGTGCTCCCGGGCCACCGCCAGCTCTCCGGTCAGACGGGCTTCGGCCTGCTCGGCGTTGGCACTGACCTGGGCGGTGATCAACTGGGCGAAGCTCTCCACGGCGATCGCGGTGTGCCGCAGCACCTGTTGGAGGGCGGCCGTGGTCGCGGCGTCGAAGAGCGGTCCGTCGGGGCGCGCCCTGGCCAGGTCGGTCAGGGTGCGGCAGGCCACGCGGAGCACCACCGCGCAGATCTCCAGGGTGTCGAGACCGGTGCGCAGCACCAGCCGGAAGAGCAGGCCCTCCTTGACCCGCGGGTTGAACCGGAGGCTGTCCTCGGCCCGGCGCAGGGCGGCGTCGACCTGGGCGATGTCGTTGTCGAGGCGGCGCGCCTCGTGCAGCCGGGCCGCCGCCCGCGCCACCCGGCCCGGTCCGAGGGGTTCCGCCCCGAGGTGGTCGAGCAACCGGCTCATGCGCGAGGCGAGGTCGGTGATCGCGACGCCCGCCGGGCCCACCCAGAGCGGCGGCGCCAGCAGCAGGTTGACGAGCAGTCCGATCACCGCGCCGATGACGGTCTCCAGGACCCGGTCCCAGGCCGTGTCCGTCACCTGGCCGACGCCCAGGACGAGCATGGCGCTGATCGCGACCTCGGGTATGAACTCGTCGACCCGGACGAGGTGACCCACCACCAGGGAGGCCAGGATGAGCAGGCCGAGGCTCCACCAGGTGAGCCCCACGAGCGCGCTGAAGCCGATCGCGATCAGGACGCCGACGACCACGGCGTTGACCCTGCGGACGCTGGTGGTCAGCGTCGAGTACAGGGTGACCTGGACGACGAGCAACGCCGTCAGCGGGGCGGTCAGCGGGCTCGGCTCGTCGCTCAGGCGCAGGGCGACGCAGTAGCTGACGACGGCCGCCGCGGTGGACCGCAGTGCCTGTACGGCGACGGGGTCGCGGCGGCGCCGCGCGACACGGGTGAGGAGTTCAGTGATCATTTCGGGCATGGTGCGGTCCTGCCCCGGACCTGGCCGATGACGCCCCCGGGCCGGTCGCTTCCGCGCTACGGGGGTGCGGCGCGCGATGGCGGGCAGACGCGTCCGAGGCGGGCGGAGGTCCCTCCCGCCGTCCCCTGGTGAGGAGGACATGATGCTGCGAGCCGTGGGCTGGGCCCGATCGTTTCCGGTGTCGTACGGGGCGCGCGCCGCGCGCACCTGGACGCGGGAGCACCTGGAGTCGCTGCGCTGGACGGCCGACGCGCCCGATACGGTCGACGCGATCCTCGTGACCGTCTCCGAACTGGTGACCAACGCCCACGTACACGCCAGGAGTCCGGCCCGGCTCGTCCTCACCTGGGACAGCCGCTGTCTGCACGTGAGCGTCAGCGACGAGGACGCGCACCTCCCCTCCCCCCGGGACCCGAGCAGCACGGCGACCTCCGGCCGGGGGCTCGCGATCATCGACGCGCTCTCCGACACGTGGGACGCGCACGCCCGTCACGGCGGCAAGGCCATCACCGCCTGCTTCCGGCCGCCGGGCGGACCGGACCCGCACGAGGGTCGGCCCCTGGCCGGATGACGACCGGGGACCGGGCCGCGTACGGGCCGCTGCGGGGGTCAGGCCACCGGGACCGGAGCCGTCGTGTCGTCGCCGACGGCGTCCCACGGCGGCGCCGCCCCCGACCCGGTCCACGCCGCCAGGGCCTCCCCGTCCACGCAGACGATGCCGCACAGGGCGGCGTACTCCAGGGCCGGGGCGGTGAAGGAGCTGGTGGTCACGAGGATCGCGACGTCCGCCTCGTGGACGGCGAAGCAGGTCCCGCCGAACCGCTGGAGGTCCTGCGACCCGACCCGGTTGCCGTCGCCGTAGTGCTTGCACTGGACGACGACGCGCAGCCCCTGCGCGGTCGTCGCGAGGACATCGGCGCCGAGGTCGCCCGCACCGCCGACCACCTCCACGGCGGTGCAGCCGTCGCGGGCGCACAGCGCGGCCACCGCGTGCTCGAAGCCGTCGGCATCGACCGCGGCGTGGTCCAGCGCCCCGGACCCGATGTCGGGCACCTCCTCCGGCGCCGATCCCGCGGACGCGTCGGTCTCCACGTACGCGTCTGCGGTGCCGGGCGGGTCCGCGCGGTCCGTCCGGGCGGCGCGACGACGGTCGGGTGCCATGCCCCGCTTGGCCAGGGCCACGCCCGTCGCCAGCAGCACCGCGGTGCCGAGCGGGAGTACGAACGCCCCGGCCCCGTCCGCTCCGGTGCTCCGCAGGAAGACGGCCAGGCCCCCCAGGCAGATCGCCACCAGCCCGACCGCCAACACCACGTCGCGCACCAGGGACGCCGAGCCGCACCCGGTCGTCCCCCCGCCCTGCCTCGACGACCTCATACCGGAGTCTCCCCTCACTCGTTCGCGCAGACCGCGGCCCCGAACCCCAGACGGGTTCGGGACCGCGGACGTCCCGCGTGTAGCCGGGAATCCGGTCCTCAAACAGGAAGCGACGCCGCCCTCGCCCGCCCCTCGACTCCGGACCACGAAAATCCGCCACCACCTGACGCCAATCGGCCACGTCGGCACGCTCCCCCGTGCCACCGGGGGGCGGTGTCTACCCTGCTGGGCATGACGGTCGTGGAAGCGAAGAAGCCGCCCAAGGGGCCCGTGACGCCGAAGCCGAGCGGGCGCCCGCCGGGGCCCGTCACGCCGGACAAGAATCCCCCCTCGCCACCGGACCACCGCCCGCCGCCCGGGGCCTGAGGTGACGCCCGGGCGCGTCACCTGGGCGCAGCTCCCCGAGGCGCTGGTGGCCGCCGTCGGTGAGCGCATCGGTAGCGTCTTCACCGCCCGCGACGCCGAGCACTCTGCCGCCGCGGGCATCGCCTCCGTGCTGGACCTGGAGTCCGGGGCGTGCGTCTTCGTCAAGGGGCAGCGCGAGCGCGCCCCCGCCACCGGTGCGGTTCTCGGGGAGGACGACTCGTGGTGGGGGCCCGACTGGTCGCCCGTGGACGAGCTGGACCTGGAAGAGGCGGTGAACCCCTACCTGCCCGCGAGCGCGCCACGGGTCCTGTGGCGGCTGGCCGGGCACGGGTGGCACCTTCTGGCTTTCGAAGGAGTACGCGGCCGGGACGCGGAGTTCGCGCCCGGCTCGCCGGACCTCGCGCCGGTCGTCGCGGCGCTGGCCGAACTGGCGCCGCTGCCCGCGCCGCGCGCGGTACGGCTGCCGACCGCCTGGGACCGTTGGGGGTACTACTGCGCCGACGGCGACGCGGAACTCCTCGCCGGTTCGCGCCTGCTGCACACCGACCCCGCCTCGACCAACGTGCTGGTGGAGGACGGCGGCCGGGCCCGCCTGGTCGACTGGTCGTGGGCGTCGGTCGGTCCGGCCTGGATCGACACGGCGCTGTGGGGAATGCGGCTGGTGTCCACCGGCGGGCACTCCCCCGAGCAGGCGTGGCGGTGGGCGGCCCGGGTGCCGGGCTGGACCGACGCCGAGCCGAGGGCCGTAGCGGTCCTCGCGCGGGCCGAGGCGCGGCGCTGGCACGACCTCGCCGCCGAACAGCGGGCCACGGCCGACGCGATCGCCCGGGCCGCCGACGCGTGGGCCGCCCACCTCGCCGCCCGCTCCGGCACCTGACCCGCCGGGCGGCATCCGCCTGGTCGAGGCCGCGTCGGCCCCGGGCTGCGCCCGAGTCGGCTACGAGGTCGGCTTCTCGTTCCGCTCGGCGGTGCGGCGCCGGGCCTCGGTGCCGGCGCTCGGAGCATCGCCCGACTCGCCGTCCTTCGTGCCGGGCACGATGGCGTCCTCCGCCGCCTGTCGGGCTGCGCGGTCGCCGCTCTCCCCCGGTGCTTCGGAGGGCGGGGTGGGCTTGCGGTGTTCCTTCGCGGTCATCGTCTTCCCTTCCAGCTCAGCGGCGCGGGGCGTCGGTGCACGCCCCGGGCGCACTCCCCGCCTACCCCGCATCGGCGCGGGCACCCGCCCGGGGGTCCCGCCCCGTTCCGGACCGGCGGATCGCGTGCGGTCCGCTCGAATCGGGGTACGCGCTACGGAGGTCGATCCGCCCGGTCGGTTCCGTTGTCCCGGCGAGGCCCCCGGCGCGTCACGCCCCGGTGCCGCGGACTCGGCAGACGACAGCAGGAGGAGTCTTCATGGCCGTCCGTCATCAGCTCATCCATCGCTCGCCCCGCACCACGTGGGCCGTGCTCGCCGACCCCGAGCTCTACGGCGAGTGGGTCGTGGGACCGTCCGCGTCCAGACCCCTCGATCACGACTGGCCGGCCCCCGGATCCCGGCTGCGCTACACGATCCGGCTCGGTCCGTGGTCCACCGAGGGGACCACGACCGTGCGCCACCAGGAGGCCCTCCGGGAGCTGGAGCTGGAGGCCTCCTTCAGGTCGCTCGGCACCGCGCGGATCTTCCTCCAGCTCAGGCCCTGGGGCGAGGAAACCCTCGTCGTGTGCGACGAACACCCTCTGCGCGGCCTGGGAGGAGTGCTGCACAACCCCGTGAGCGAAGCGGCCCTCCAGCTACGGCACCGGGGCATGCTGGCCCGCCTGGCCAAGCTCGTGGAACAGCAGCCCGCCGAAGCGTTCCGCACCTGACGCGGCAAGGGGGGCAAGGGGGCCCCGACCGGCCGGGGGGGGTGGCCGATCGGGGCGGGGCCCGCCGCCAGCCGGGGGGGGTGGCCGGCCGCGGGCGTTCATGGGTGGGGGCGAGAACATCTGCCCCACCAGCCCCTACAGATACATGAACGGTCAACCTGGGCGTATTGTTCCCCGGCCGCGAGCCGGGCTCGTGCCGCCCCGGTGCTAGGCGGTGGGCGTGGGGTTCGTGGCCGGGCCGAGGCGGTGCAGGGCCACTCGTTCTTCGGCAGCGGTGAGCGCGGCGTGGACGGTGCGCTCACCCATGAGGACGCACAGCGTGTACGCGGCGTTCGCCAGTATGGTCCGCAGGGTGGCGTCGGTCGGGGCGGCCAAGGTGCGCCGACGGGCGGCCCGTAGGTGGGTCAACTGCTGACGCAGGACGACCGGGGGCGGGAGGACGACACCCGCGGGGTAGGACGGCAGCAGACGGGCCGCGTCCACCCCGGCGCGCAGGGCACGTTCCAGTACCGGGGACGGCGCGGCGCCCCCGGTGCGCAGGGTCGCCACCGCCGCGGCGGCCTCGGCCGGTGTGGCACCCGCGGTGCGGGCCGCCCGGGCCAGGATGTGCTCGGCGTGTTCGGCGGTGCACGGCACCAACGCCATCAAGATCCCCATCGCGCTCTCCCAGCCGACGTCACCGCGCGGGGCGGTGACGGCCTCGGGCGTCTCGCCCGCGCCGATGTCGGTGGCAGGGGTTGGGGCTGGTTCTGCGCTCATGGGGCCTCGGTCCTCGCAGGAACGGAACATCAGGTGCGCCGAACCTAGGTGCGCCGTGGGCCCCGCCCGGCCGGGTTCGGGCGGACCACGCCGTGGTTGCCTCGGATGGGTCGATCCCGGCCCGCACGATGGACGCCGACAGCCCACCACGGCCCGTCGGGTGGACGGGCCGTGGTGGGCGACGGACCTCAGCCCAGCTGGTCGTAGTCGAACTGGCGGTCGTACAGCGGCGCCCAGACCTCGGGCCAGGGAGTGGTGGTGCTCCCGCACGCGCCCAGGACCACGGGCGAGCGCCGACCCGTGTCGCGAATGCACTGGCCGGTGCTCGCCTCGACGAGCTCCCAGCGGTTCGGATAGGCCTCCGTACCGCGGTAGTTCCAGGTGAACGTCGCGCAGCCCCAGCCGTTGGTCAGGACCAGCGGGGTGCCGGGTGCGGTGCCGCCCTGGGTGCCCAGGCAGTAGGTCCCGAAGGCCCCGACGGTGAAGGTCCCGCCGCCCGTGCGCTGGAAGGTGAAGCGCTGGTGGAGCGCGTTCTTGCAGTCGAAGGTCTGGATGACCGCGCCCGCCTGCGGCGCCCCGCCGCCGCGGATGTCCAGGCACTTCCAGCTGACGGCGGCCCGTAGCTCGTAGATCGCCGCGTTGTGGAAGTTCGTCGTGTAGGTGATTCCGGGGTTCTCCGCCGCCTGCGCGGGAGACGTCGGCAGTAGCAGGGCCAGCAGCGCCATCAGGGCGGCCGCGACGGCGTGCCGGCCGAAGCGGGTCGACTGTCGGGTCACGCGTTCTCTCCTGTTCCGAGTACGTCCTTGACCCGACGAAGCTAACGAGACCGGCCGGACGCCCGGTACCCGCCCATTCAGGGGGGTACCGCGGGCTACTCGATCACGAGTTCCACGGGGATGTTGCCGCGGGTGGCCTTCGAGTAGGGGCAGACCTCGTGGGCCTGCTTGACGAGCAGGGCGCCCGTCTCGCCGGCGAGGGCTTCCGGCAGCTCGATGCGCAGGGTCACGGCGAGGCCGAAGCCCGTGGCGTCCTGGCCGATGGAGGCCTCCGCGGTGACCGACACGTCGCCGGTGTCGACCTTGGCCTGGCGGCCGACCAGGCCGAGCGCGCTGGCGAAGCAGGCGGCGTAACCGGCGGCGAAGAGCTGCTCGGGGTTGGTGCCCTGGCCGTTGCCGCCCAGCGCCGGAGGCATGGCGAGCGCCAGGTCGATCTGACCGTCGGAGCTGACGGCGCGGCCCTCACGGCCGTTGGCGGTGGCGACAGCGGTGTACAGCGCGTCCATCGGGGTTCCTCTCGGAGGGGTGAACCTGTGCGGCCGGGGTCCGGCTCGCTCCACCAATGAAGCACACAATTGAAACGAACACAACTAAGCTGTGCACAACTCAATTGCTGACAAGTGTCTCGAGTACACTGGTTCCCATGACCGAGCAGCAGCGCGCCCCCCTCCCCGACCAGGACTTCCTCCGGCTGGACGGACAGATCTGCTTCGCGCTGGGCGCGGCGAACCGCGCCTTCGGCGGGCTGTACCGCGTCGTCCTCAAGGACCTGGGCCTGACCTACCCGCAGTACCTGGTGATGCTGGTGCTCTGGGAGCACGGCGAGATGCCGGTGAAGCAGCTCGGACAGCACCTGCGCCTCGACTCGGGCACGCTGTCACCGCTGCTCAAGCGCCTGGAGGCGGCCGGTCTGATCCACCGCGAGCGCAGCACCGAGGACGAGCGCTCGGTGCACGCGGTCCTCACCGCGCAGGGCGCCGCGCTGCGGGCCCGCGCGGTGGAGGTGCCCCGCCGGATCGCGCGGGCGACGGGATTCGAGCTGGAGGAGATCCGCGACCTCCAGACGCGGCTGAGCCGCCTCACCGAAGCCCTCGACCTCGCCACCGCCGACGAGAGCGCCCGGGACGGCGGCGCCCCCCGCGACCGGTGACGGACAGGCCCCGACCACCGGCCGGGACGACACCGGCGCCGCGCGTACCGGCGCCGCGGGGCCGCCCCTCCCCGGCGGGGCATCGTGGTGGTCTCGACCAGGGCCCGGCGCGGGTCGCGTCGGGCGTCAGCCCCGGAAGCGTTCCAGGGCCTCCACGATCAGCGCGTGGTCCTCGAGCTGCGGGAGCCCCGACACCGTCACGGAACCGATGACGCCCGCGCCCTCGACAGCGATCGGGAACGAGCCGCCGTGCGCGGCGTATTCGGCGGGGTCGAGCCGTGCGTCGGTGTCGAAGTTCCGGCCGCGCGAGCGGAACCGGGTACCGGTCAGCAGCGAGGAGACGCCGAACCGCTCCACGGTACGGCGCTTGCGATCGGCCCAGGCGTCGTTGTCGGCGCTGGCCCCGGGCAGTGCGCAGTGGAACATCTGCTGGGCCCCGCGCCGGATGTCGATCACCACGGGCGCGGACCTGTCACGGGCCAGTGATACGAGGAGGTTGCCGAGCGCCCAGGCGTCGTCATGGGTGAAGCGGGGCAGGACGAGGCGGGCCTCCTGCGCCTCCAGCGCTGCCACGTCTGCGGCGCCGGCGGGCAGGGTGACCGGCACGGCCGGGGTGGACGCGGGTGCGGATGCGGACGCGGGGGTCTCCTGGGCAGTCATGCGCCTACTTTGGCAACAGCGTTGCCAAAGCGCAAATGGCCCGGGAGCCCACTCCCCCGCGGGCCCGCATCGTCCGGCGCGGGGGTCAGGGCGCGTCGCCGGAGTAGTGCAAGCGGCACACCACCCCCGGGCCGACCGCTGGACGCGGCTCGCCGGGGCGCGGGTCGTAGAACGCCCGGCCGCCGGGCCACCGCGACAGCTCCGTGGGCAGAGCGACGCCCTCGTCGATCTCCTCCGGCCGCCGCCCCGTGATGTCGAGCAACAGTCCGTCCAGGGGCCCGCCGACGAGGACCGCGTACCTCCGGTGCGGCAGCGGGCCGGGGTCGGGGTCGTCGTGGTCGCGGCCGTACACCCGGCCCCGCATCAGCTGCTCGTCATCGGCGTTCATACGGCCAGCTTTCCAGCCACCACTGACAGCGCGTGCCCGGCTCGAACGGGTCGCCCACCCGGCCCGGCCGGGTGGCGGGTCAGCGGCCGGTGGCGGCCTTGACCGCTCTCGTGGCGAAGTAGCCGGAGAGCCAGCCGGCGGTGGCGTCCGAGTGGTGCGGTGCCTCGGCGAAACCGGTGAGGGCGAAGCCCGCCGCCATCTGGCCGCCAAGCTGCTCGGTGAGCGTGTGGCCGTACTCCAGCGGTGCGTCGAGGCCCCAGAGCCGTTCCCGCTCGGCGGGCTCCAGGTGGGTGAGGTCGCTGTAGGGCAGGCGGTGGCGCACCACCAGCTCGCCGCGCGCCTCCAGGGGCTCGGCGTCGAAGAGGTAGACGTCCGGGTTGAGGAAGCCGGACAACAGCGTTCCGCCCGGGCGCAGCACACGGTGGCACTCGCGCCAGACCGGCGCCGTTTCCGGGATGAACAGGTTGGATACCGGGTGGAAGACCAGGTCGAACGAGGCATCCGGGAAGGCGCTCAGGTCGCGCGCGTCGCCGAGCACGGTGCGCAGGTCGAGCCCTTCGCGCGCCGCGACCATCTCGTCCTGCGCCAGCTGGCGGGGCGAGTTGTCGAAGACGGTCACCCGCGCGCCCGCCGCGGCCAACACCGGACCCTGCTGCCCGCCGCCGGAGGCGAGGCAGAGCACGTCGCTACCGGCGAGGTCCGACGGGAACCAGGTCGGGTCGACCGGCTCGTGCCCGATGAGGACGACGGACCACTGTCCGGCCCGTGCCTTCGCGATCACCTCGGGACCGACCGGGCGGGACCACTCGTTGCCCGCCTCCGCCTCGCGGTCCCAGGCAAGGCGGTTGTGCGCGACGGGGTCGACGGGGTCGACGGGGTCGACGGAAGTCTGGCTCATGCACCACACCCTAGGCTCGCCGTTGCCCGGCGTCCTCCCAATTCACCGGCCGTGCCAGGGGCCAGGGCCTGATCCTGTGGGCAGGGTTGCCGCAGCGTCGAAGCCGATGAGCAGCAGATGGAGATCCAGTTCCGGCACAACTGCTGGAAGCACGACGAAGACCTGGTCATCCGCTACACAAGTGTCTCCGGCTCTGCCGTGATCTCGTCGCGACCTGGACCGCGGCTGACTGCCCCGACTCATAGACCGGCGGGTCCCTCGCTCGCCGAGGTCGAACGGCACGCGGGCGGGGAACGAACCGGCGGGACGCGTCGGCCGTTCGGCGGCCGGGTCGGGCCGAACGGCCGTTGCGCATCGGCCTCGGACGGGGCTATTCCAGAAGGGACCCATGAACTCTTCAGGAAAAGGTGCACGGTCATGTCGGTACGGTTGATGGGCGCCTACCTGCTCGCGCTGCTGCTCACGGTCGCGGGCCTGGCCGTCGCGGTGGCCCGGTGGTCCCTGATCGCGGGCTTCTCGGCCTTCACGGACTACGCCGCCCTCGGCCTCGTGTGCACGGCCGTCTTCGCGGGCGGCGCCGTGGCGGCCCTGCTGTGGATCCGGCGCCGCACCCCGCGTCGAACGCTCCGGTTCCTGGGCGGCGGCCTCGTCTGGGTCCTGGCCTGCGCCCTGACCGCGGCATCGCTCTTCACCTGGGCGAGCAGCGACGTCCGGGGCCGCTACAACCGTTCCCTCGGCGGCGCGGGCCGCTGCCTCGCGGGTACCCCGTACGCCGGTTCGCACGTCACCATCGCGTCCCTGCCCGACATCGAGGCCAAGAAGGCCACCGCCACGCAGCCGGCGCAGGCCGAGAGCCGAGGCCGGTTCGCCGTCCGCCCGGACGGCGAACCGCGCGACCTGCAGCTCGTCCTGAGCGCGCCCACCAAGTCCGATGCCCCCACCCCCGACGACGCCCGCACCCGGGCGATCCTCGCCCAGTACGGCTGCCGCTGATCGTCCCGGAGCAGCGCCCTTGGCGGCGAACGTACGCACTGCGGAGCGGAAAGCACGTGCGAACAGGAAGCGCCACAGAGGTTCAACCTTCATCCAAAACTGGACTGATGGCCCCTGTCTCCCCCACGAGCCGTACCGTCGCTTCCTTCATCGCGCCCACGTCGTTCCGGCACGGGACGGCGGGGCGGATCGCACGGAGGGAGGGGGGACCATGGCCGTTCCTGTGGGCGCTCACACCTTGTCGGTGGAGCAGATGGGCCTGGGGGATCACGCTTTCGCGCACTACGCGGACGACGAGGTGCGCTGGGGGGTGCTGGGGGTCTTCGCGGTGCTCGGGCTGGCCCGCAACGAGAAGGTCGTCGTCATGGCCGACCCGGACGTGCCGCACGACGAGGTGGTCCGGCGGATGTTCCCGGACGAGCGGCCCGTGCGGGCGCTGGAGCGCGGCCAGCTGCGGCTCACGAGCATGCGGGAACTGATCGGTCCGCACCGCAGGTTCACCGCCGAGCGGCAGCTGGGCCGGTTGCGCGAAGAGACCTCAAGGGCCCGGGACGAGGGCTACGCGGGCCTGCGCTCGGTCATCGACATGGCGTGGGTGGCGGACCTCGACATGGACGTCGAGGGCGTCATGCACCGGGAGACGCACGCGCAAGCCCTGTTCGCCGACCGCTCGTACGCGGAGATCTGCACCTACGACCGCCGCCGCTTCTCCGCCGACACCGTGGAGGCCATGCGCGTGGGCCATCCGGTGGCGCTGCTGGAGCGTCCCGGGGATCTGGGCGCCTTCCACTTCGACCACGGGGTGCGGATGGTGGGCGAAGCGGACTGGTCGACGCGCGCGCCGTGGAGCGCGGCCCTGGGCACCGCGCTGGAGGGGGCCGGAGCGGGCCGTCCGCTGCTCCTGGACCTCACCCCGGTCTCCTTCCTCTCGGTGACGTGCGCCGCGGACCTCCTGCGCCGGTTACGCCGCGCCGAGCACGGGTCGCGGGTGGAGGTCCGCTGCTCGGCCTTCCACGCGGGTCTGCTCCGCCGGCTCGGCGCGCTCGCGGTGGACGGCCTCCACCTGGTCGGGAACGAAGGAGCTCTGGGATGACCCGGTTGCCGGCTTCGGCGTCGGCTTCGGCCTCGGCGGGCGAGGAACTGGTGTGGGAGACCCGCTTCCACGCCGCCGACCTGGGAAAACTACGCCTGCGGATCGACGGGCTCGCCCTGGACGCCGGGCTCCCCCGGCCGCGCCGGGACGCGTTCGTCCTGGCCGTGCACGAGGTGACGTGCAACGCGGTGCGGCACGGCGGTGGGTCCGGCACGCTCAGGCTCTACCGGGGCCCGGACGCCCTGCGCTGCCAGGTCACCGACGAAGGTCCGGGTTTCGCCCCGGGCAGCGTCCCCCACGCGCTGCCCGACCCGGGCAGCGCCGAGGGCGGACGCGGTCTCTGGCTGGTGCGCGAGTTCACCGACGGCATGGAGATCGCCGGAGGCGACACCGGCGCCGAGGTCACCTGCGTCATGCGGCTCGCCGACCGGTAGCCCCTTCCGGGCCTGCGGGCCGCCGGGCCTGCGGGCGCTCCGAGCGGACCCCGGCGCTCGCCGCCCTACGCCCGCCGCCCGGCACGACACCGCCCCGGCGGATTCGGCGGGAACGGAGGGTTCTTGTCCGGTGCGGGGCTGCTCGGCGGACGCCCCGGCGGAGGCGACGACGCAGGACGGGCCGGCGGCCGACGGGCCGAAATCGTCATGCCCTCCACCGTAGCGACCGCCCGGACCCGACCCGCCCGAAACCGCGGAAGCACCGACCCGGACTGTACTTCAGACGTGCTCGCCGGAGTCCTTGTGGAGTTGGGCGGTGAACTGGGCGCCTGCCAGCAGGGCGAGGTTGGACAGCCAGAGCCAGATCAGGAAGACGACGATCCCGGCCAGGGATCCGTACAGGTGGTTGTAGGTGGACACCAGGGAGGTGTAGAGGGCGAATCCGGCAGAGACGATCAGCCACAGGGTCGCGGCCAACGCCCCTCCGGGCAGGCTGTGGTGGCGGGTCCGGGACGACGGCGGTCCCGTGTGGAAGACGACGACCACCAGGAGGGTGACCAGGGTCAGCAGCAGGGGCCAGCGGGCGAGGCTCCAGACGAATGGAACGCCGCCGTCGAGGTGGAGCAGGTGCCCCAGGGCCTTGGCGACGGGACCGCTCACGATCAGGATGAGGGCGCACACGCCGAGCAGCAGGAGCAGGGACAGCGCGGTGGCGACGATGCGGTGGGCCTTGCGCCAGGGTGAACGGCGGTCCGGAACACGGTGCATGCGGTGCAGCGCCCGGCGGAAGACGGCCAGGTAGCTGCAGGAGGACCAGAGCGCGCTGACGGCGCCGCCGACGAGCAGGGTCCACGCGGCCGACCGCCCGTCGAGCGTGCGGGTGAGAAGGTCGTGCAGTTCGGTCCCGGACTGCCCGGGAGCGTAGTGGGTGACGCGCGCGATGAGTTGTTCCGCGGTCCCGGGATCGATGAGGCCGAAGGCGAGGACGGTCACGAGCAGGGTCGGCAGGATCGCCAGGATGGCGTAGTAGGTGAGGGCCGCCGCGTAGTCGCTGATGTCGTCGCGCCACATGACGAGCGGGGTGCGGCGCAGGGCGGCCCACCAGGTCCGGGTGGTACCGGGGGTGGCGGCGCGGTCGGGGGCGAGGGGGCCGGCGTCAGCGGACACGCGGTATCCGGTGGCTGCGGTGGCTCATGTGCACTCGGGTCTCGATCTCGTACGGGACGGTCTCCGCTTCCGCCTCGGGGGCGGTGTGGGGAGCGGGGAGCGGGAAGTGGCGTGGGGGTCCGGCCACACGTTCACGCGCAAGCTTAGGTCGTCTCTTTCGGATCTCGTCGACCCGGCAGGATCCGAAAAGGACCACCTAGGTGCGGGCCGGCAGGAGGACCCGCACGGTGAGGCCCCCGTCCGCGTGCGCGGTGGCCACGACCTCGCCGTGATGCGTGTCGGTGATCGCCCGGACCACCGCCAGCCCGAGTCCGAAGCCGCTGCCGCGCTCCCGCCCCTGGTGGAACGGCGTGAACAGGGCGGGAACCTCCTCCGGTGTCAGGACGGGGCCGGTGTTGGCGACCCGCAGGAACGCCGTGTCGCCCGCGACGCCGGTCGTGATCGCGGCCGTGCCGCCCCGGTGGTTGTGGCGCACCGCGTTGGCCAGGAGGTTGAGCGCGACCTGTCGCAGCAGTGCGGGGTCGCCCTCGACCGGTGCGGGCGCCGCATCGAGCGTGACGTGGATGCCTGCGGTGCGGGCCTCGTCGGCCAGGTCGTGGAGCGCGGCCCGGGCGGCGTCCGCCAGGTCGACCGGACGCGGTGTCGACGTGGCGCTCTCGCCGCGCGCCAGGGTCAGCAGGGCCGCGATCAGGCGCTCGGTGCGCGCGCCCGCGTCCAGCGCGCGCTGGACGGCGGGGCGCAGGTCGTCCGGGACCCGCCCCTGGGCCAAGGGGATCTCCAACGCGATGCGTTGCACGGTCAAGGGGGTGCGCAGTTCGTGTGACGCGTGGGCGGTGAAGCGGCGTTGGGCGGTGAAGCTCCGGTCGAGTCGGTCGAGCATGGCGTCGAAGGTGTCGCCGAGTTCGCGGATCTCGTCGTGCGGGCCGTCCAGCGCGAGCCGCTCGCCGAGGCTGCTGTCGGCGCTGATCCGTCGGGCGGCCGCGGTCACTTGGTGGAGGCGGGCCAGTGAGCGACGGCTCGCCCACCACGCCAACAGGGCGGCCAGCCCGGTGAAGACGGTGAGCAGCAGCAGGGAGCGGGTCAGCAGGTCGTCCAGCATGGCGTCCTGGAAGTGGTCGAAGGCCACGGACGGGGTCGTCGGGAGGGCCTCGGTGACGGCCGGTGGTGTTCCGGTGGGCGCCAGCGGTTCCGGGACCAGGACCGGGACCGGGGGGCCCACGGTGTCGATCGCCCGCGTGATGAGGTCGCGGTTGGCCTCGATGACCTGGCGCGAGCTGAGCCAGTTCAGTGCCAGCACCCCGCAGCCGAGGACCGCGAAGAGGGCGGTCGTCACCAGCGTCAGCCGGCCGCGCAGCGGCAGGTGGTCGGAGGTGAGCCGGGACAGGAAGCGGCGCGGCCGAGGGGGCGGGCGACGGAAGCGGCTCACAGGCGGTAGCCGTAACCGGCGTCGTGGACGATCAGCGGCGGATCGCCGATCTTGCGGCGCAGCGAGTGCAGGGTGACCCGGACCGCGGTGGTGGCCGGGTCGAGTGCCGGGTCCCACAAGCGGTCCCGCAGTTCTTCGGTGGTGACCGGGGCGCCGTCCGCGGCCAGGAGCAGTTCCAGGACTCCCAGTTCCCTCGGGGTCAGTTTCAGCGGGCGGCCGTCGCGTTCGGCGACCCGGCGCACGGTGTCCAGGCTGATGCCGCGCCGACTGCGCACGACGGGGGTGCGGTTCCCGCTGGAGCGGCGGCCGAGCGCGCGCAGCCGGGCGACGAGTTCGAGGTAGGAGAACGGCTTGGCCATGTAGTCGTCGGCCCCCTGGCCGAGGCCTTCCACGAGGTCGGACAGCGTGTCCGCGGCGGTGAGCATCAGGATCCCGGCCGGATGGCCCATGGTGGTCAGCGCCCGGCACACGGCGTCGCCGTCCAGCCCGGGCAGGTCCCGGTCGAGGATCACGACGTCGTAGTCGGCGTCGGCGGTCCGCCGCAGTGCCTCCAGTCCGTCGTGGGCGACGTCACAGAGCATGCCCTCGCCGCGCAGCCCCTCGGCGAGCATCTCGGCCAGCTCCCGCTCGTCCTCGACGATCAGCACCCTCATCGTGTCCTGCTCCACTCGCCCGTGCCGTCGCGTCGATACCCGCGTCGGCGCCGGAGACCAGCCTGCCCACTGGTGCGTTAGCCAGCGGTTAGGCGCGCGATCACCGGTGGCTAACGGCGCCCGCCGTAGAACTTGGGAGGTCATCAGGAACGCACAGAGGAGTGTGGGACATGCGAAGCCCTTCCGTGACACGCGGCCGGTCCGTACGAGCCGTACGAGCCGTACGAGCCGTACGAGCCGTACGAGGGGTGGTGGCCGTGGGCGCCGCCGTGGCGGTGCTGGCCCTCGCCGGCTGTTCGTCCGAGGAGGTGCCCGAGGTCGCCGGGGCCGCCGGGGCGGGCCGCGGCGAGGGCAAGCCGCAGGACGACAACGCGGTCCGCAAGGCCTGGGTGGACTGCATGCGCAAGCAGGGTCAGACGGGCGTCGAGCAGGACAAGGACGGCAACATCACCTTCCCGGCCGCGGCTGCCGGAAGTGCCGACACGGGCGCGGCCGGTTTCGAGACGGCCGGCCGGTTGTGCGACGAGAAGGTGCCGGGCATCCACCAGGCCCAGCAGGCCAACAAGGAGAAGTTCGTCGAGATGGCCCGCAAGTGGGTCGCGTGCGCGCGGAAGAACGGCTACTCCGACATGCCCGACCCGGATCCCAAGGAGGGGACCCTCCTCGTCCCGCGCGCCGTGTTCGACGGGGCCAAGTGGGATGCCGCCGTGCGGGCCTGCGAAGCGCGGTTCCCGCTGCCCGGCTACCGGATCGGAGAGTGAGCGTGACCCGCGCCACGGAGCCCTCGGAACCCGCGGAGCCCGCCACGGCCTTCGAGGACGTGCGTGATCCGGCGCGCGTGCGCGGGAGAAGGCGCGGCCGGATCGTCGTCCCCCTGCTGGTGGTCGCCGTGGTGGCCGGAGCCGGGGCGGCCGCCGTCGCGCGCCCGTGGGAATCCGACGGCGGCGCCGCCGAGAAGTCGGCCGTCCCGTACGACCTGGTGGCGGTGGAACGGGGTTCGCTGTCCAGCAGCATCCAGCTCGCCGGCTCGCTCGTGTACGACGCCCCGACCCCGGTCGTCCCGTCCGGCAAGGGCACCCTCACCTGGCTGCCCGCCGTCGGCGCCGTCGTCAGGGCCGGCCAGAAGCTCTACGAGGCCGACGGACAGCCGGTGGTGCTGCTGACCGGCGAGCGCCCGATGTGGCGCGACCTGGGACCGGGCGTTCCCGACGGCCCCGACATCGAGCAGCTCGAGCGGAACCTGATCAAGCTCGGCCACGCCAAGGGGCTCGGCCTGAGCGCCGATCAGAAGTTCACGCCGGTCACCGCCATCGCCGTGAAGCGCTGGCAGAAGTCGCTGGGGGCGGCGGAGACCGGCATGGTGACGCTGGGCAGCGTCACCATGCTGGCGCAGGAGTCCGTACGCGTGCAGCAGGTCACCGCGCAGCTCGGCGCGGCCGCGAGCGGCGCCTCGGTCATGACCGTGACCCGCACCGCTCTCGTGGTCACGGTGCAGCCCGCCGACAACCAGATCTCCCGGTTCAAGCCGGACGGGCGGGCCCGGGTCAAGCTGGCCGACGGAACCACCGTCGAGGGGAGGATCCGTTCGCTGATCCGCGGCTCCGGCAACGGCGGGGACGACAAGCCGGGCGGCGCGGGGGACGGTGCGAGTCCCCGGACCACGGTCACGGTCGTGCTGGACGGCCAGGAGCAGGCGCAGCGGGCGGGGCCGTCCCCGGTGACCGTCAACGTGGTGGGCGACACCGCCGACGACGCGCTCATCGTCCCGGTCACCGCGTTGCTCGCGCTGGACGGCGGCGGCTACGGGGTACGGGTCGCCGACGGCCCCACGCCCCGGCTGGTCAAGGTCCGGCTCGGTCTGATCGCCGACGCCAGGGCGCAGATAACCGGCGACGTGAAGCCCGGCGCCCAGGTGGTGATCCCCAAGTGACCTCTCTCCCCTCGGCGCCCACCGCCCCCGTCCTGGAGCTGTCCGGCGTCGTCAAGGAGTACCCGGGCACGCCTCCCCCGCGCATCCTGCACGGCATCGACCTCACCGTCGAAGCGGGCGAGCTCCTCGCCGTCGTCGGCCCGTCCGGCTCCGGCAAGTCCACCCTCCTCGCGCTGCTCGGCTCGCTCGACCGGCCCACCTCGGGCCGGCTGCGCTTCGAGGGCCGCGACCTGGCCGGCCTGTCCGACCCCGACCTCGCCGCGCTGCGGGCCCGCCGCATCGGTTTCGTGTTCCAGCAGTTCTTCCTGCTCCCCGGACTCACCACGATCGAGAACGTCGCGACCGGGCTGCTGTACGGCGGAGCGTCGATCTCCGAGCGGCGTACGAGGGCGACCGAAGCCCTGCGCTCCGTGGGGCTCGGGCACCGGCTGGGCCACCACCCCGACCAGCTCTCGGGCGGCGAGAAGCAGCGCGTCGCGATCGCCCGCGCGCTGATCGGCCGCCCGGCGCTGCTGCTCGCCGACGAGCCCACGGGCGCCCTGGACAGCGTCTCGGGCACGGCCGTCGTCGACCTGCTGCGCACCCTCCACTCCGACGGCACCACGGTCGTGGTCATCACCCACGATCGGGAACTGGCCGCCTCGTTCCCCCGCCGGATCGGCATCCAGGACGGTCGCATCGCGTTCGACGAACGCCTTCCGCGGCACGCCGGGGCGGGCCGATGAGGACCCCATCGACGCGGACCGACCTCGACACCGGCGCGGACGGGGCCGATCCGGTGAGGAGCGGACGGCGCGGGCGCCCGCGCCGCACCCGGCTGCGCCCCATGGACCTGCTGCGCCTGGGCATGATCGGGCCGCGCACCCGCAAGACGCGGACCGCGCTGTCCGCGCTCGGCATCGCGCTGGGCATCGCCGCCGCCGTCGCGGTCACCGGTATCTCCCACTCCAACCAGGAACACCTGCTGGCACGACTGGACGAACTCGGTTCCAACCTGATCACCGTCGCCCCGGGCAAGGGGCCGGACCAGCAGCCGGTGCCGCTCCCGGTCACCGCGGAGAAGATGCTCTCCGCCATCGGGCCCGTGCGGCAGACCACCGCGACCGGGGCCACCACGGCCAACGTGTACCGCAACGACCTGGTGCCCAGGGAACAGACCGGCAGCATCACCGTGCTGGCCGCACGGCTCAACCTGCTCGACGTGCTGCGCGCCACCCTGCGCAGCGGGCAGTGGCTCGACGCGGCGAGCGAGAGGCTGCCGGTGACCGTCCTGGGCGACCGGAGCGCGCAGCGCCTCGGCGTCACCGGACCGGGCGAACGGGTGTGGCTGGGCGGGCAGTGGTACCGGGTCGCCGGGATCCTCGCCCCGAACGAACTCGCCCCCGAACTGGGCACCGCGGCCCTGGTCGGCTGGCCGCAGGCGGTCGGCCACCTCGGAGCCGACGGCACCGCCGCCACCGTCTACCTGCGCTCGTACGCCGAACGCGTCCCGCAGGTGCAGGACGTGGCGGCGGCCAGCGCGAACCCCGGCAACCCGACCGTGGTCGCGGTCAGCCGGCCCTCCGACCTCCTCGCCGCCCGCGCCGAGGCGAAGAGCACCCTCACCGGGCTCGTCCTCGCGCTGGCCGGTGTGGCGCTGCTGGTGGGCGGCGTCGGCATCGCCAACACCATGGTCGTCGGCGTGATGGAACGCCGCGGCGAGATCGGACTGCGCCGCGCCCTGGGGGCCCGGGGCGGCCAGATCGCGGCGCAGTTCCTGCTGGAGGCCGTGCTGATGGGCTTCATCGGCGGAACGGGCGGGCTGCTCCTCGGCGGTCTGACCGTGTACGCCTACGCCCTGGTCCAGGGCTGGCCGGTGGCCATCCCGCTCTACACGCTGCTCGCCGGGCCCGCGGTGTCGGTGGTCGTGGCCGCGCTCGCGGGGATCTACCCCGCGCTGCGGGCCGCGGACGCCTCCCCCACCGACGCGCTGCGCTCGGCGTGACGACGGGCGGCCGCATCGGGCCGCGGGGCCAGGGGGTGCCACGAACGAACCAAGGACCGTTTCGCGAACGGTGCGCACGGGGAACCGGTGTACCCAGTCCACAGGACGCCCCAGTCCACAGGACACCTATGCGCTGCCACGGAGGACGCGGAAGATGACGCAGGGGAATGTCGTACCGAACGGTGAGCGAGCGTTGCAGGACCTCGTGTCAGCCGTGTCCAAGGGGGCTCCGGAGTTCCGCGAGTGCCCGTACCCGGTCTACGCCGCCCTGCGCGCGCAGGACCCGGTGTGCCGGCTGACGCCCGCGCACGGGGTGGAGACCTATCTCATCACCCGTTACGACGATGCCCGTGACGCCCTGTCGGACCCCCGCTTCAGCAAGGACATGCGGGGGGCCATGGACATCTACCACGCGGTGTTCGGCAGCTTCTTCGACGCGCTGGACGACAACGTCCTCTTCGCGGACCCGCCGCGGCACACGCGGCTGCGCCGCGTCCTGCGGCGGGCCTTCACCCCCGGGCGGGTGGAGGCCATGCGGCCGAGGATCACGGAGATCACCGAGGAACTCCTGCGGGAGTGCCGCAGGCGCAACCGGGTGGACCTCATGTCCGCCCTGGCGTTCCCCCTTCCGGTCGCGGTGCTGTGCGAGCTGATGGGCATCCGGGAAGCCGACCGTCCGGACATCCTGGAGCAGTTCGGCGTGGTGACGCGGTCCCGGTTCAACCCCGCGTTGAAGGCCGAGCTGAAGGCGGCCGAGGAGTGGCTGCAACGGCGCTTGGGAGAGCTGGTGTCCCACGCGCGGCTGCATCCGTCGGACTGCTTCCTCAGCGACCTCATCACCGCGGAGGACGGGCTCGACGACGGGGAGCTGGTCGCGTCGATGTGGGTCCTGTTCTTCGCGGGTCACAAGACCACGGCGTTCCAGATCGGCAACGCCATCCTCGGGCTGCTGGCCCACCCGGATCAGCTGGACCTGCTGCGTCGGGATCCGTCGCTGATCCCCGACGCCGTCGAGGAGCTCGTGCGGTTCGACGGCTCGGTGGAGACGTCGACGTTCCGGTACGCCACCGAGGACGCGGACATCGCGGGCACCGTGATCCCCCGGGGCGCCCTCGTCCAGATCGCCCTGAACTCGGCCAACCGCGACCACGAGAGGTTCGAGGCGGCCGACGTCCTGGACGTGACGCGCGGGGGGATCCGGGGGACGCAGCTCGGCTTCGGGCACGGAACGCACTACTGCCTGGGAGCCCCGCTGGCGCGGCTCGAACTCGACATCGCGCTCGGCTGCCTGCTCCGGGAGTTCCCGGAGATGGAGCTGGCGGAGGGCGAGGAGAGCGGGGGCGCGTGGCTCAAGGGCCCCGTCGCGGCGTTCCGCGGGCTCGAACGGCTCCTGGTGGTCCTGGAGCCCGAGCGGCATGCCGAGGACCTCGCGATGGCGCCCACGGTCTCCGTCAAGTAGCCGAACCCGAAGGGCGTTGGACTGCCATGCACAAGAGCGGGAACCCATCGGGGCCGCACGTGGAGGAACACCCGGCGGCGGGGGACGCGGCGCACCCCGCCCCGGTACGGGGTCACGGGCTCCAGCCGAAGATCGACGTGCACCACCACTTCTGCGCACCGGAATGGCGGGAGTGGGCCGTGCAGCACGAGCTGATCGCACCGGGGCAGCTGCCCCGGTGGGCGTACCTCGGCGCCGAGGACGCGATCGGCTTCATGGACCGCGCGGGGATCGGGACGGCCGTCCTCAAGCCGATGCTGCCGGCGCGCTACCGTTCGTCGGCGCAGTTGCGCGAGGCCATCACCATCACCTTGCGTTCGGTGATGGAGGTGGTGCGGGCGCACCCGACGCGGTTCGCCTTCTACGTCCCGCTGTTCCTGGACGACCTCGAAGCCTCCTCGTGGGCCGTGCGCCGCGGGCTCGGCCAACTCGGCGCCGTCGGCGTGAACGTGACGGCCAACTACGGGGGCGTGTACCTCGGCGATCCCGCGTACGACCCGATCTTCGCCGAGCTGAACGAGTTCTCGGCGGTGGTGGACACCCATCCGCACCATCTTCCGGGCGGTCGGCCCGGCACGATGGCCGTGCCGGGCATCCCCGACTTCCTGTGCGACTTCCTGCTGGACACCACGCGCGCCGCCGTCAACATGATCAGCAAGAAGACCCTGGACCGTTTCCCCGACCTCTCCGTGATCCTGCCGCACGCCGGCGGGTTCCTCCCGTACATCGCCCCTCGGCTGGAGGCGCTCGGACGGTTCTGCGACCCCCCGGTCGACCCGGCGTCCGTCCGCCATCACCTGCGCCGCTTCTACTACGACACGGCCGGGCCCATGGCCCCGGCCGCGACCCTCCTCGCCCATGTGCCCGCCGACCACGTCCTCTTCGGCACCGACTGGCCGGCCGCGCCGCCGGACACGGTCATGGACCTGGCGCTCCCCGCGCTGGAGGCGGACCCGGCCTTCACTCCCGAGCAACTGGGCGGGATCTACCGCGAGAACGCCCTGCGCCTGATGCCGCAGTTGGCCACGGTCTGACCGCCCGCCGGTCGGCCTGCCGACCGGCGGGTACCGGACCGAGCCCCGCGCCTCCGACGGGCGCGGGGCTCGGCTCGTACGGGCTACGGGTACGGACCGGTCACCGCGGCCCGCCCGGAGCGGGCCCGGGGCCGCCCGGGCCGGGGCCCGCCGGATCGGGGCGGCCGGGCAGGAGGAGGGAGCCCAGGGCCGCGCAGGCGGTGAAGAGCGCCGCCACGAGGAAGGCGTGCCCGTAGCCCGCGGTGAGGGCCCGCGCCCCCGGGCTGGAGCCGCCCCCCGCGGTGTGCGAGGCGATGGTGGCGAGGATCGCGAGGCCGAGCGCGCCGCCGACCTGGCGGGACGTGTTGACCAGCCCCGAGGCCAGTCCGGCCTCGCGGCGTTCCACTCCGGCGGTGGCGGCGGCGGTGACCGGCAGCATCGCCAGTCCCAGACCGAGGGCGCAGAGCGCGAAGGGCGCGGCCACGCCGGTGACGAAGGAGCCGCCGACGGTGATGCCCGACAGCCACAGGAAGCCGAAGGTGCTCAGGCCCATGCCGGTGACCAGCAGGGGCCGCGGGCCGGTGCGCCGGACGAGGTGGGTGGAGATGCGGGCCCCGATGACGACCGCGAGGCAGCTGGGCAGGAAGTACAGGCCCGTCCGCAGGGCGCTGCAGCCGAGCACCTGCTGCATGTAGAGGGAGAGCAGGAACCACATCGCGAACATCGCGGAGCCCAGGCCGATCATGACCAGGTTGGCGATGGCCAGGGTGCGGCGGCGCAGCACGCCGAGGGGAACCAGCGGGGCGGCGACCTTCGACTCGATGACCACGAAGGCGGCCAGGAGCACGAGGCCGACCGCGAGGGCGGCCCAGACGTGGGGGGAGGTCCAGGACGAACTCGCCGTGGAGATGATGCCGTAGACCAGGGCGGTCAGGCCGACCGTGACCGTGAGCGCGCCGGGCAGGTCCAAGCGGCCCAGCCCGCCGCGACCTCCGTGCCCGGCGGGCGCGGCGGGTCCGGCCGGTCCGGCGGATGCGGCGGGCGCGTGGAGGAGCGCCGCGGTCAGGATCGCGATCCCGATGGGAATGTTGACGTAGAAGACCCAGCGCCAGCTGCTGTACTCGGTCAGCAGCCCGCCGATCACCGAACCGGCCGCGCCGCCGACGCCGTTGACCGAGCTCCAGGCGCCCATCGCGCGGGCGCGGGCGCGGGGTTCGGTGAAGGTGGTCATGATCAGCGTCAGGGTGGCGGGGGCGAGGACCGCGCCCCCGATGCCCTGGACCGCTCGGGCCGCGATCAGCGTCGCACCGTTGTCGGCCAGCCCGCAGGCGAGCGACGCGACGGTGAAGGTGGAGAGGCCCGCCAGGAAGGTGCGGCGGGCGCCGACCAGGTCGGCGGCCCGGCCGCCCAGGAGCAGCAGCCCGGCGAAGGCCAGGGTGTAGGCGTTGACGATCCACTGCTGCCCGGCCGCGCTCAGGCCGAGGGACGCCTTCATGTCGGGGAGTGCCATGTTCACGATCGCGACGTCCAGCACGACCATGAACTGGGCCGAACAGGCGATCACCAGGACCATTCCCGTCCACGCGGCGCCGCGCGCGGGGGGTGGCGGTTCGGTCCTGAGTTCGGGCGGAGCGTTCGACATGGGGATCCTCAGGGGCAGGGGACGGATTCGGATCGACTGCGAATTCCATGGGATCCCTGCCCCTGTGCGCGACCGGCGTCACGGGCGAGCGGGCAACCGGGTGATGGCTGCGGGAGGGGCCGCGCGGCCCCGGAAGCGGCGGTGGGCCGTGGTCACGGGTGGGGCAGGGCGGCCAGCCATTGGTGGACGGTGTGGGCGGTGGAGCGGGCGTGGCCCTCCAGGAGGGTGAAGTGGTCCCCGGGGACCGTGGTTTCGGTGTGGGGCAGCGGCCATGCGGGGGCCGGATCCGTGCCGGGCAGCGGTGCCCCGGCCCGGACGAAGAGGGTCGGGGCGGCCGGCCGCGCGGGGCGCCAGCCGGAGAACAGGGCGAAGTACGCGGCCATGGCCGTGAGCCGGTCGGGGTCGGTGGAGGCGAACTCGGCGGCCCGGCGCAGCATGTCGGACGTCATCGCGGAGAGGGCCTCGTCGGCTTCGGCGCGGGCGGCGGGATAGGTGTCCAGCAGGACGACGGCGGCCGGGGCCTCCCCCTCCGTCGCCAACCGTTCCGCCACGGCCTGGGCCGCCCAGCCGCCCGCGGAACGCCCGAGGAGCACGAACGGCGCGCCGTTCGCGGCGGCCCGGACGGCGGCTGCGTGGGCCGTGACCAAGGCGTCCAGGGTGGCCGGCAGACGCTCCGGCCGCTGGAATCCGGGGTGCGGCAGGGCCGTGACCGGTCGCAGTCCGTGTAGCCCCCGGGCCAGCCGGGCGTACTCCTGCGGCCCGGAGAGCGCGCTCAGCGCCGGGAAGCAGAGCACCGGCAGTCCCGTTCCGCCGTGGGCCAGCTCGATGGCCGGCGGAGCCGCCGTCAGCGCCTCGGCGCGGTCGAAGGAGGGGCGCAGACGTGCGGTGATCGTCAGCAACCCCATCGCGTCCACGGTCCGTCCCCGCGCGCAGGCCGCGCGGACCAGCCCGCCCAGGGAGTCCGGCAGCTCCTCCTCGGACACCGGCCCGTCGCCCGCAGGGGCAGCGGCGGCGTGCGCATCCGTGGTCCGGGTGCGCTCGGGGGGCGGTGGGGCGTACCGCTGCGCCAGATGGGTGGCGACCGCCCGGGGGCTCGGGAAGTCGAAGAGCAGGGTGGCCGGGAGCGCGGTACCGGTCGCGGTCGCGAGGCGGTTGCGCAGCTCGACGGCGGCCAGGGAATCGAGCCCCAGGTCCGCCAGCAGGTCGTCCGGGTCGATCGCCCCGTCGTCCCCCGTGTGCCCGAGCACCTCGGCCGCCTGGGCCCGGACCTCGTCGAGCAGCAGGTCGACGCGCCGGCGCGGCGGCGCGGCGGCGAGGCGCCGGATCAGGGCGGAGGGTGGCGTGGTGGGCCGGACCGCCGTGCCGGTGGGCGGCGTACGGGGGGTGCGCGGGGCGTCGGGCGTGCCCGGGCGGGCGGCGGCCACGCGTCCCGGATCGAGGCGGGCCGCCACCGGGGCCGGGTCGGCGCCGCGCACGGCCTCGTCGAAGAGGGCGAGGCCCTCCTGCGGCGCGAGCGGGGCGAATCCGCCACGGGCCATCCGGGACAGGTCCCGTTCCGTCAGGTGCGCCATCATGCCGCCGCTCTGCCGCCAGGGGCCCCAGGCGATCGAGGTGCCCGCCAGGGCGAGCCCGCTCCGGTGCCGGGCCAGGGCGTCCAGGACGCAGTTGGCCGCCGCGTAACCGGCCTGCCCGGCGGAACCGATGGCACCGGCCACGGAGGAGAAGAGGACGAACAGCGCGAGGTCGCGGCCCGCGGTCAACTCGTGCAGCGCGAGGGCGGCGTCCGCTTTGGGCCGCAGCACGCGGTCGAGCCGGTCGCCGTCGAACGCCACGACGATGCCGTCGTCCAGGACGCCCGCCGTGTGCACCACCCCGGTCAGCGGGTGCGCCGCCGGTACGTCGTCGAGCAGCGCGGCCAGTGCCCGCCGGTCGGCGACGTCACACGCCCGCACCGTCACCCGGGCGCCCCGTGCGGCCAGTTCTTCGCACAGCTCCGCCATCCCGGGTGCCGCGGAGCCGCGCCGGGCGGCGAGCAGCAGGTGGCGGACGCCGTGCGCGGCGACCAGGTGGCGCGCCGTCAACATCCCGAGCGAGCCGCTCGCGCCGGTGACCAGGACGGTGCCCCGCGGGTCGAGGTGCCGTCCGGGGACCGCCGCGGCCGTCGGCGCGGGCGTGCGGACGAGTCGCGGAAGGTGGGGCACCCCTCGGCGCACGGCGGTCTCGGGCTCCGCTCCCGACAGGAGCGCGGGCAGCGCGGCGGCGGAGCGGGGGTCGTCGTCCAGATCGATCAGGGTGAAGCGGCCCGGGTTCTCGCGCTGCGCCGAGCGGACCAGTCCCCACACCGCGGCCTGGGCGAGGCCTCGTGCGCCCGCGTCGGTGCCGGTGTCGGTGTCCGGATCCGGCTCCGTGGTGCCCGTGTCGACGGCGCCGGTGGTGACGAGGACCAGGCGGGAGTCGGCCAGGCGGGGTTCCAGCAGCCAGGCCCGCACCAGCTCCAGGGCCCACCGGGCCGTTCGGCGCACCTGCCCGGCCGGGCCGGGGTCGCCGTCACCGCCGGTGGTGGCGCCGGGCGCGGGGCAGGGGGCGACGACGACCGCCGGTGCGTCGGCGACCGCCGCCGCGAGGTCGGGGTACACGGGGACGCCGGAGCCCGCGAGGACCGGGGCGCGCCGCGCTCCGGCATCGGTCAGCAGGCCCCAGGTGGGCACCGGAACGTCCGCGGGCTGCGGTGGCCCGGGGGCCCAGCTCGTCCTGAAGAGCCCCGCGGCAGGCGGTTCGGCCAGGGCGGGATCGGTGGGCGACGCAGACGCGGGGGAAAAGGGCCGCAGGTCGAGTCGGTCGATCGTCGCGACGGGCGCGCCCGTCGCGTCGGACAGCTCCAGCCCGATCCGACCGGCCGACGCCTGCCCTTCGGGGCGGTCCTGCTCCGGTGCCGCGAGCGGCGCCAGGCGCACCCGCAGCCGCCGGGCGCCCGTGGCGTGCAGGCGCACCCCGGTGAAGGAGAACGGCAGGGCGACCGCTTCCGCGCGCGCTTCGGGTCGGGGAGGCTCCTCGTCCTCCCCCGGCGCCCCTTCCCGCGCCGGGAGGAGGGCGGCGAGCGCGACCGTGTGCAGCGCGGCGTCGAGCAGTGCGGGATGCAGGGCGAATTCCGTCGCGCCCGCGCCCGACGCGGGGACGTCGGCGGTCTCGGGCAGGGCCACCTCCGCGTACACCTGCGCGCCGATCCGCCAGGCGGCGCGCAGCCCCTGGAAGGCGGGCCCGTAGTGGAGTCCGGCGCGGGACAGTCGCGCGTACACCCCTGCGGCCGACCGCGCCCCCGAGGGGCCGTCGAGGTCGATCGGGACCGCGCCCGGCGGGGGCCAGGGACGGTCTCCCGGCGGCGCGGTGGACCGTTCCGGAGCCGGGGCCGGGTCCCCTTGCGGTACGAGCGTCCCCGTGGCGTGCCGGAGCCAGGGGCCCGGGTCCGGCGCGGCGCCGCGGGGGCGGGCGTGAACGGTGACGGAACGTCGGCCGGTGGCGTCCGCGCCCGCCACCTTCACCTGGAGTTCGACGCTGCCGTCCGTGGGCAGTGGCAGGGGCGCGGTCAGGGTGAGTTCGTCGAGGACCGGCGCGTCGGCCCGGGCGCCCGCGTACAGGGCCATCTCCACGAAGGCGGCCCCGGGCAGCAGGACGGCGTCGGCCACGACGTGGTCGGCCAGCCAGGGATGGTCGCGGAGGGAGAGGCTCCCCGTCAGCAGCAGGCCTTCGTCGTCCGCCGTGGCGGTCAGGGAGCGGAGGAACGACCTGACCGGGCCGCCCTCCTCGAGGGCCGGGCGGTGGGGCGGATCGGCGTCCAACCAGAAGCGGCGGCGCTGGAACGCGTAGGTGGGCAGGGTGGTGCGTCGTGCGCCGCGCCCCGTGAAGACGGCCCGCCAGTCGACCGGAACGCCGTCCGCGTGGAGCGCGGCCACGGTGTCGAGCAGTGCTCCCGCTTCCGGTCGGTTGCCGCGCAGGGTGGGGAGGACGAGCGGGGCCGGGGTGCGGGGCGTTCGCGGGGACGCCTGCGGATCGGACTCCGACTCCGATGCGGGCTCGGGCGCCGGCGGTGTCGCCTCCGGTGCCGGCTCCGGTGCGGTGAGGCAGGTGCGCGCCAGGGCGGTGAGTACGCCGTCCGGGCCGAGCTCCACGAAGCGGGACGCCCCGCGCTCGCGCAGGTGTGCCAGGGAATCGGCGAAGCGGACCGGTCGGCGCACGTGGTCCACCCAGAACTCCGGTGTGCGCAGCTCCTCTTCCCCTGCCGCGCGGCCCGATACCGCGCTCACCAGGGGAATGTCGGGAGCCGCGAAGGACAATCGACCCACCACCTCGGCGAACTCCGCCAGCATGGGCGTCATGTGGGCCGAGTGGAAGGCGTGGCTCACGCGCAGCGGAGTCGCGGACCGGCCGAGGGCGCGGAACCGGGCGACGGTCTCGCCCACGGCGCCCTCGTCCCCGGACACGACCACCGATGCGGGCCCGTTCACCGCGGCGATCTCCACCACCCCCGCCACCTGGGCCAGATGGGCGGCGACTTCGTCCTCACCGGCCGCCAACGCGGCCATGGCGCCGCCCGGAAGCGCGTCCATCAGCCGGCCCCGGGCCGCCACCAGGGTGCAGGCGTCGGCGAGGGACAGCACCCCGGCGGCGTGTGCCGCGGCCACCTCGCCGATCGAGTGCCCGGCCACCAGGTCGGGCCGCACGCCCCAGGATTCCAGCAGCCGGAACAGGGCCGTCTCCAGGGCGAAGAGCGCCGGTTGCGCGAACCGCGTCGTCCGCAGGAGGTCGCCGTCGCTCCCGCCGGACGGGGTGCCGGCGGCGAACACCACGTCGCGCAGGGGCGTGGGCAGCAGCGGGTCGAACAGGGCACAGCACTCGTCGAAGGACCGCGCGAAGGCGGGGTGCGTCGACCGGCGTCCGTACAGCTCCCTTCCCATTCCGAGGCGTTGGCTCCCCTGCCCGGTGAAGAGGACGGCCAGGGCGCCCCGCGTGCGGCCGGCGCCGGTGTGCGCGCCCGGCCGGTTCCCTCCCTGGGCCAGTGTCCGCAGCGAGGTGAGCAGCTCGGCCCGGTCCCGGGCCACCACCACGGCCCGGTGCTCGAAGGCCGAACGGGTGGTGGCGAGGGAGTACCCGACGTCGGCCTGCGCCGCGTCCGGGTCGGCCTCCAGATGGTCGAGCAGGCGCCCGGCCTGGTCGCGCAGCCCCGGCACGCTCCTGGCCGACAGTACGAACGGCAGGGGCTCGCGCGACGCTCCGGTCGCGGCGCCGGGGTCGGGAGCGGGTACCGGTGCGGGGGGCTCGTGGTGCGGACGGTCCTCGGGCGGGGCCTCTTCGAGGACGACGTGCGCGTTGGTCCCGCTGATGCCGAAGGAGGAGACGCCCGCCCGGCGCGGGCGGTCCGCCGCGGGCCACGGCACGGCCTCCGTCAGCAGGGCCACCCGCCCCGACGGCCAGTCCACGGCGGGGTTGGGCTCGTCGGCGTGCAGGGTGCGCGGCAGCACGCCGTGCGCCATCGCCTGCACCGTCTTGATCACGCCGGCCACTCCGGCGGCGGCCTGGGTGTGGCCGATGTTCGACTTCACCGAGCCGAGCCGGAGCGGGCTGCGGCGCGGCTCCCGTCCGTAGACGGCCAGGAACGCCTCCGCCTCGATGACGTCCCCGAGCCGGGTGCCGGTGCCGTGCGCCTCGACCGCGTCGACGTCCGCGGGCGTCAGCCCGGCGTCGGCCAGGGCCTGGCGGATCACGCGTTGCTGGGCCGGGCCGTGCGGAGCGGTCAGCCCGTTGCTCGCACCGTCCTGGTTCACCGCCGAGCCGCGCACCACGGCCAAGGCCGTGAGCCCCCTGCGGCGCGCCTCGGACAGGCGGCTGAGCAGCAGCATCCCGGCGCCCTCGCCCCAGCCGGTACCGTCGGCGGCCGCCCCGAAGGCCTTGCAGCGGCCGTCCGGGGACAGCGCCCGCTGCCGGCTGAACTCCACGAAGGAGGCGGGTGTGGACATCACCGTCACCCCGCCGACCAGCGCGAGTTCGCATTCGCCCCGGCCCAGTGCCCGGGCCGCCAGGTGCAGGGCGACGAGGGAGGAGGAGCAGGCGGTGTCCACGCTGATGGCGGGCCCTTCCAGGCCGAGGGTGTAGGCGATGCGGCCGGAGGCGACGCTGCCGGCGTTGCCGATGCCGAGGTAGCCCTCCACCTGCGCGGGCGTCACCGCGAAACGGTTCGCGTAGTCGCTGTACATCAGCCCGGCGTACACCCCGGTCGCCGATCCGCGCAGGGTCCTGGGGTCCACCCCGGCCCGTTCGACGGCCTCCCAGGCCACTTCCAGCAGCAGCCGGTGCTGCGGGTCCATCGCCAGCGCCTCGCGGGGCGAGATGCCGAAGAACGCGGGGTCGAAGCGGCCGGCGTCCGCGAGGAATCCGCCCTCGCGGACGTACGTGCGGCCGGGGCGGCCGGGGTCGGGGTCGTAGAGCCCGTCGGTGTCCCAGCCCCGGTCGGCGGGGAACGGGCCGATGGCGTCCGTGCCGTCGGCCACCAACCGCCACAGCTCCTCGGGGGTGCTCACCCCACCGGGATAGCGGCAGGCCATGCCCACGATGACGACCGGATCGTCGCCCGGGTCGGCGCCGAGGTCGCCGGGGCGTCCCGGGCGCGGACGCGGGCGCCGCGCCGTCGCGGCGGTGCCCCGCTCGACCGTGGCGAGGGATCCGAGATGGGCGGCGAGTGCGGCGGCCGTCGGGAAGTCGAAGGCGACGGCCGCCGAGAGCCGGAGCCCGGTGGCCGCGGACAGCCGCTCCCGCAGCGCCGTCGCCGTCAAGGAGTCCATGCCCAGGTCCCGCAGCGCCGTCGCGGGCTCCACCGCCCCGGGCGCGCAGCCCAGGACGTCGGCCGCCGCGCGCACCACCAGGGCCAGCAGGTCCGGCGCGTCCGTCGTGATCGGCTCCGCGTCCACGGCGGGGCGTTCGATCGGCGCCTCGTCGAGCGGGCTCGCGGACAGGTCGGCGAGCGCGTTCCTGCGCACCTTCCCGGAGGCGGTACGGGGGATCTCCGCCACCTCGTACAGCTCGGCGGGGACCTTGACGGCGGACAGCTCCCGGCGGCACGCGGCCAGGATCTCGGCGCGAGCGAAGCCGTCGCCGGACCGCCGGGCCCGCTCGCGGACGAGGTAGCCGACCGGTACCTCGCCGAAGACGGGGTGCGGGCGACCGGCCACGGCGGCGTCCGCGATCCCGGGCAGTCGCCGCAAGACCGCCTCCACCTGCGAGGGGTGGACGTTCACCCCGCCCCGGATGATCAGGTCACCGGCCCGGCCGGTGATCACGAGTTCCCCGTGGGCGTCGACCCGGGCGAGGTCACCGGTACGGAACCACCCGTCGCGCAGCACCTCGGCGGTGGCGTCCGGACTGCCGTGGTAGCCGGTCATCACCCCGGGCCCGGACACCCACAACTCGCCCTCGCCCACCTGCCGTCCGTCCGCGCCACCGCCGACCCGCACCCGGGTTCCGGGCAGGATCCGGCCGCACGACTCGGCCGACACCGGATCGCCCGGCGCCGTCATGGTGACCGGGCCCGCCTCGGTACTGCCGTAGTGCTCCAGGTAGGGGACTCCGCAGCGCTCCTCGAACGAGCGGCGGAACGCCGCCCCCGCCGAGGCCCCGGCGCTGATGCACCCGCGCAGGGAGCTCGTACCCAGGACGCCCCCGCCCGGGGCTGCGCCGTCGCGCACCTCGTCGAGCAGGGCGGCGTACGTGGTCGGCACCCCTCCGAGGAGGGTGTACGGGGCGTCCGTACGGCGCAGTTCGGCGAGTACCTCCCCGACCGCGAACCGGGGCTGGATCGTGGCGCTCGCCCCGATCGCGGTCACTCCGACCACGCAGACCACGTGGCTCATGGCGTGGTGCAGCGGCAGCGGCCACAGCAGCCGGTCGTGCGGGGACATGCCCAGGACTCCGGCGAGTCCGGCGGCCACCGGGGCGAGCCGGTTGCGCTGGGTGAGCAGGACGCCCTTGGGGGCCCCGGAGGAGCCGGAGGTGTAGAGCAGCCAGGCCACCTCGTCCAGTGCGAGGTCGTCCGGCGCCGGGGTCGCCGGATCGGTGCCCACCAGGTCTTCGTAGCGCAGCTCGGCGCGGTCCGGGTGGCCGTGCTCCGCGGCGGCGGCCCCGTCGTCCGGTGGATCGGCGACCAGCACGGTCAGGCCGGGGCGCGCCGCCAGCAGCGGACGCAGCAGGGGCAGCCGGGCGCGCTCGGTGATGATCACGCGGGCGCCGCTGTCGTCCAGGAGGTGGCCCAGCTCCGGGGCGGAGCCGGTGGGGTCCAGCGGCACGCCGACCGCGCCGACCCGGGTGACGGCCAGCAGGCTCTCGACCGCCTCGACCCGGTTGCCGAGCAGGATCGCCGCCCGCTCTCCGCGCGCCAGGCCGAGCCCGACCAGATGTCCGGCCAGGCGCCCGGTCCTGCGTTCCAGATCACGGTAGGTCAGCCGGGTGCGGTGGTCCTCGAAGGCGACCTTCTCCCCCGTGCTCCGGGCGTGCTCGCGCAGCAGCACCGGGATGGGCCTGACGATGTCCTCGTGCGCTGTACCCACGTGATCCTTCACCTGCTCGAAACCCCCCGAGTGGACTCGTGGTTGAGGATGCGGTCACGGACCCAGGGGTTGCCTGCCGCGGCGGCCCCCAGTGGGCCCGGGCGGCAGCCCCCGCAACCGGCGCCCGCGGCCGGGGCCCGCGGCGGCCGGGAGGCCGGCGCCCCCCCCCCGGGCACGA
>NZ_JBHWLC010000050.1:0-4378 GCF_042730635.1 Streptomyces sp. NPDC059917 | reverse complement strand
TGCTCCAACCCCCCTGTGTGTAGTGGGGTTTTTGTTTGCGTTCCGGCCCCCGGGGTTGGCCGCCCGCCCGGGCGCAATGTGCGCCGGAGCGGCAGCCGCGTCAGCGTCCGACGGCTCCGGGGCCCGTCGTCGGCAGGTAGCGCGGCGCCCGCCAGGCGTGCAGTCGGCGCTCGACCGCCGCGCCCAGGGAGAGGAGCGCCGCGTCCTGGTGGGCGCCGGCCATCAGCAGGACACCGACGGGGAGTTCTCCCACCGATCCGGCGGGCACGCTGAGCGAGGGGTAGCCCGCGACGGCCGCCGGTGTGGACGAGGGGATCACGTCGTTGTCCCCGCGCGCGCAATCGGTGGTCCAGGCCGGTGGGTTGGTCGGTGCGGCGATCGCGTCCAGATGGTGCGCGGCCATCGTCTCGTCGATCGAACGCCGCGACAGCTCGCGCAGCTCCGCCCGACCGGCGAGGTATCCGGGGTCGGTGGTCGGCGGGGCCGCGAGGGCCTGCTCGAAGAGTTCCTGACCGGCGAAGCAGCTCTGTTCCGCCGGGGTGCCGCGGTTGAAGGCGATGAGCTGGGCGAGGTCGTGCGGTCCGTTGCGGGTGGCGAGGTAGGCGTCGATGTCGCGGTGGAACTCGCTGAGCAGCGCCGGGAATTCCAGGGCCGCGAGCCGATCCTGGTAGGGCGGGGTCACCTCGACCACGTGGGCGCCCGCGTCCCGCAGCTGTCGGGCCGTGCGGGTCATGACCGCGTCCACCTCCTCGCCCAGCACGGGCAGCCGCCACAGCCCGATCCGCTTGCCCCGCAGGTCGCCACCGCCGACCGGGCCCACCGGCGGCCCGGCGTCCTGCTGCGCGGGGGCGCCGTCCTCGCGCGGCGCGCGTTCGGACATCGCCGCCAGGGTGAGGGCGACGTCGGCGACGTTGCGCGCCATGGGACCGGCCGTGTCCTGTTCGGCCGAAATGGGCACCACGCCCTGGCCGCTGACCAGGCCGAGGGTCGGTTTGAGGCCGACCACGCCGTTCATCCCCGCCGGGCAGACGATCGAGCCGTCGGTCTCGGTGCCGATCGCCACCTGGGCCAGTGACGCGGCGAGCGCGGCGCCCGACCCCGCGGACGACCCGCAGGGGTTGCGGTCGAGCACGTAGGGGTTGCGGGTCTGCCCGCCGACCGCCGACCAGCCCGAGGTGGGCTTCTGCGCGCGGAAGTTGGCCCATTCGGACAGGTTGGTCTTGCCCAGGATCACGGCGCCCGCCCGGAGCAGGCGGGTCACGAGCACGGCGTCCGAGGCGGGAGGGCTCCCCGCGAGGGCGAGCGAACCCGCCGTCGACGACTGGCCCTTGGTCTCCACGTTGTCCTTGATCAGTACCGGAATCCCGTCGAGCGGGCCGAGGGTCCTGCCCGTGCGGTGCCGTGCGTCGCTGGCGGCGGCCCGGGAGAGGGCGGTGGGATCGGTACGGAGCACGGCGTGGATGGTGGGATCGATCCTCCTGATCCGCTCCAGGTAGGCGCGGGTCAGCTCCGACGACGTCAACGATCCGGCGGCCATCCGGGCCTGGAGCTGCGCGATGGTGACCGTGTCGAGGTCGAGTCGCGCGGGGTCCCGTCGTGGCGCCGTACCCGTGGTCCCGTTGGCGCCGCCTTCGGCGGTGGCCCCGCGCGCGGCCTGGGCGGGGGCTCCGGCCCAGAGGGAACCGGCGAGCGCGGCGGCCACGAGCACGGCCGCGCCGCCGCGGCCGCCCGCCCTGCGGCGGCGGGGTGAGGTGGTGCGCGGGGTCCGTAAGGACGTGGGTGTCTGCGGGGGCTTCATCCACCCAGCCGACTACAGACCGACCTGCCGCACAAGTACGCCCCGCCGTGGTCCCCTCCCCCGCGATGCGCGCCTCCGCGCTCCCCTCCTACTTCGACGCCACCCGCCCCAGCGGCTCCGCGGCCGCGGTCAGCGCGTCCTGCGCGGTCCGCCACGCGTCGTCCCCGGGGTAGAGCGTGCTGCGCAGGTAGGCCCAGGTGAGCCGGGCGACCGCGGCGACCCGTTCGGGGTTCTCGTCCGTGGTCTCGGCGACGTCGTATCCGGAGATCCCGCCGAGCCCGTGCTCCGCGCCGAACAGGGTGAGCAGCGAGGCGGGCCCCGGGGAGAGCACGTACGGGTCGGCGTGCCAGGAGGGGCCGGCGACCGTGAGGAAGGCGGAGGCGTCCTGGTCTCCGGCGACCACGAGCGTGGGGGTCGTCATCGTGGAGAAGTCCGTGGTGAGGAAGAACGAGTAGTTCTCGACGGTGAACCGGGTCAGGGCGTCCCCGCCTCGACCGGGTGCGGCGAGCAGTACGCCCGCCTTGATCCGCGGGTCGGCCAGGTCCACCACGGTCGCGTCGTGCGGGTCGGTGAGCCGGGCGCCCAGCAGCAGGCTCGCGGTGTGCCCGCCCATCGAGTGCCCGGCCACGGCGATGCGGCTCCGGTCGATGCGGCCGAGCAGCTGCGGGACGGCGGCCTCGATCGCGTCGAGTCCGTCCAGGACGCGCTTCATGTCCTCGGCCCGGGTGCGCCAGTGCGCCACGGGCACGGGCGCGCCGGGATCGGTGGTCAGCGTCCTGGAGTCCAGGTGCGTCGGCTGGATCACGACGAAGCCGTGCGCGGCCCAGAAGTGCGCGAGCGGGGCGTAGCCGTTCAGGGAGGAGAGGTTGTTCGAGTGGCCGAGCCCGTGCGAGAGGAGGATGACCGGCAGTTCGCTCCCGGTCATCGGGGCGGACACGCGGAGCTGCAGGTCGACGGCGCGGCCGGGGGCCGGCAGCACCACCGGGCCGACCGAGAGAACGGGTGCGGGCGCGGCCTCGGCCGGGCCGAAGACGTCGGTCGGGCGTGCGGGAGTACTCATGACGAGCGTGCCTTTCGATGGACCCCTGCCGCCGGTCGTCGTACCCGTCCGGCGATGGGTGGGGCGGAGCGCCCGCCGTCAGCTAGGCTGAAAGCGGATCGTTGTTCCATTTACGATACGGATCACTGTTCCGTTTCGTCAATGCCCCACTGGACGGAGTGCGTGATGGCCACTGTGGATCGGCCGGATCAGTCGGATCGGCCGGATCGACCGGATCAGCCCAAAGGGGCCTCCGCGCGCAGCAAGAGGGCGGATGCGGTGCGCAACCAGCAGACGCTGCTCGATGCCGCCGCGGAGGTGTTCGTGACCTCGGGGATCGATGCGCCGATCCGGCAGATCGCGGCCCGGGCGGGCGTCGGGCTGGGCACGCTCTACCGCCACTTCCCGACCCGGGCGGACCTCGTCACCGCCGTGTACCGCCACCAGGTCGAGGCGTGCGCCGAGGCGGGCCCGCGCCTCCTGGCCGAGGCCGCGTCCCCGTTCGAGGCGCTGCGCCGGTGGATCGACCTCTTCGTCGACTTCCTGGTCACCAAGCACGGACTCGCGGACGCCCTCCAGTCCGACGGCGACCGCTTCACCGCGCTGCACACGCTCTTCCTCGACCGCTTGATGCCGGTCTGCGGCCACCTGCTCGACGCGGCGGCCGACGCCGGAGAGATCGAGCCCGACGTCCAGCCGTACGAACTCATGCGCGGCATCGGCAACCTGTGCATCGGGCAGGACGGCGATCCCCGGTACGCGCCCCGCCGACTGATCGAGCTGCTCCTGCGGGGGCTGCGGCGACCGACGGGCCCCGACGCCTGACGGCGCCGGGCGCCGTGGAGAGTGCTGCGCAGAGCGCTGTGGCAGGATGCCGCGATGATCTCTTCATCGGCCGTGCCGCACGTCGTTCCAGCAGGCCGCATGGCCGCCATGGAGCAGCCCGTACTCGAACTGGCCAGTGGCTGGCAGCTGCGTCCCTGGCAGCTCGGCGATGCCGATGCGCTGGTGACGGCCGGTCAGGACGCGGCGATCCGCCAGTGGAACCGCCTGCTGATCGACTCCGTGGAAGAGGCGGGCCGGAGGATCGAGCGCATGCGGCAACGGTGGCGGGCCGAACTCAGCGCGATCTGGGCCGTCGCCCGGCCCGACGGCGCGGCGGCGGGGCTGATCGGGTGCGGCGACATCGACCTACAGGGCGGCAGCGCCGAGATCGTCTACTGGCTGCTGCCGGCAGCGCGCGGCGGGGGCGTCGCCGCGGAGGCGACGGAACGCGTCAGCCGGTGGGCCTTCGACGATCTCGGCCTGCATCGGCTGCGGCTGTGCCACGCGGTGGCCAACACGGCCTCCTGCCGCGTGGCGGACAGGGCCGGGTACTCCCTCGAAGGCACCCTGCGCAGTGCGTTGCTGCACGCCGACGGGTGGCACGACGAACATCTCCACGCCCTGGTCGAGGGCGACATCCGAGGCCTCGCCGGTAGGGCCCGTCGCCACCCGGAGCGAACGGCGCCCGCCCGGGTCGGGATCTGCCGCGAGCAGAT
>NZ_JBHWLC010000049.1:0-64473 GCF_042730635.1 Streptomyces sp. NPDC059917 | reverse complement strand
CCCAGATGGCCGACCAACTCGACACCGCCATCGAACAACACGGCAAGGGCGACCTCACCACCCTCCTCACCGGCAACGACAACTGGACCGTCGTCCGACCGGACCGGCAGCCGGCATGGTGACGCAGGCCCCGGCGGCGGTCGCCCCGGCCGACCCGGTGGCCGCGCCGCTCTGGTTCCGCCACGGCGACGACGCGCTCCCCGCCGCGGGCGGCCCGGGCCACGGGCCGGTCGTACAGCTGTGGCTGATCGACCTCGCCTCCTCGCAGGGGGACCCGGCGGCCCTGGACGAGGAGGAACGCCGGCGCGCGCGTGCGTTCGTACGCGAGGCCGACCGGATCCGCTACCGCGCCGCCCACATCGCGCTGCGGGAACTGCTCGGGGCCTTCCTCGGCCTGGCCCCGGCGGTGGTTGCGCTGTCCCGGGCGCTCTGCCCGGCCTGCCGGGGACCGCACGGCCGCCCGGTCGTGGCCGGGTCCGTGCCGGGCGCGCCGCACTTCTCCCTCTCGTACGCGGGGGACACGGCGCTGGCGGCCTTCGCCGTCACCCCGGTCGGAGTGGACATCGAGCGGGTGCCGTCCCTGGCGACGGCGATGGACGTGGCCGACACGCTCCACCCGCTGGAGCGCGCCGAACTGCTGGCCCTGCCCGAGCCGGAGCGCCCGCGCGCCTTCGCCCGCTGCTGGACGCGCAAGGAGGCGTACCTCAAGGGCACCGGTCTCGGGCTGACCGAGGGCGCCGACGAACCGTACGTCGGATGCGCGGCCGCGCCCGTACGTCCCGCCGGCTGGGCGGTCCACGACCTCGCGCCGGGCGACGGCCTGCTGGCCGCCGTCGCGGTCGAGACCGTCACCCGCCGAACGAGCCGGATCCCCCTGCGCACCCCGTCCGAAAGGGAGTTGTCGTGACATCCGAGTCCCCATCCGCCCCCGCGTCCGCCGTCGACCGGCTCGCCGCCCTGCACGCCGAGGTGGTCCGGCGCAGTCCGGCCGAGCCCGAGTTCCACCAGGCGGCGCGCGAGGTGCTGGAGACCCTGGCGCCGGTGCTCGCCGCGCGTCCCGAGCTGGCGGACGCCGCGCTGGTCGAGCGGCTCTGCGAGCCCGAGCGGCAGATCCTCTTCCGCGTCCCCTGGCAGGACGACGCGGGGGCCGTGCGCGTCAACCGCGGTTTCCGGGTGGAGTTCAACAGCGCGCTCGGCCCCTACAAGGGCGGGCTGCGCTTCCACCCGTCGGTGAACCTCGGCATCGTCAAGTTCCTCGGCTTCGAGCAGATCTTCAAGAACGCCCTGACCGGTCTCGGCATCGGCGGCGGCAAGGGCGGCAGCGACTTCGACCCGCGCGGCCGCTCCGACGCCGAGGTGATGCGCTTCTGCCAGTCCTTCATGACCGAGCTGTACCGGCACATCGGCGACCGTACCGACGTCCCGGCCGGTGACATCGGGGTGGGCGGCCGGGAGATCGGCTACATGTTCGGCCAGTACCGGCGGATCACGAACCGGTGGGAGGCGGGCGTGCTGACGGGGAAGGGCCCGGGCTGGGGCGGCTCCGCCGGGCGCACGGAGGCCACCGGATACGGCAACGTCCTGTTCGCGGCCGAGATGCTGCGCCGCCGCGGCGAGGACCTGCCGGGGCAGCAGGCGGTGGTGTCCGGTTCGGGCAACGTGGCGATCTACACGATCGAGAAGCTCCACGCGCTGGGCGCGCGGGCCCTGACGGTCTCCGACTCCGGCGGGTACGTCCGGGACGAGAAGGGGATCGACCTCGAACTCCTCAAGCAGGTGAAGGAGGTCGAGCGGGGCCGGGTCCAGGACTACGCGCAGCGGCGCGGCTCGTCGGCGGTCTTCGTGCCGGGCGGCTCGGTGTGGGAGGTGCCCGGCGACCTCGCGCTGCCCTCGGCGACCCAGAACGAGCTGGACGTGGTCGACGCGCTGAACCTGATCCGGGGCGGGGTCAAGGCCGTCTCCGAGGGGGCGAACATGCCCACCACGCCCCAGGCGGTCCGTACCTTCCAGGACGCCGGGGTGGCCTTCGGCCCGGGCAAGGCGGCCAACGCGGGCGGTGTCGCGGTGAGCGCGCTGGAGATGCGCCAGAACTCCGGCCGCGAGGCCTGGCCGCAGGACCGCGTCGAGGCCGAACTGGCCACCGTGATGCGGGACATCCACGACACCTGCTACGAGACGGCGGAGCGGTACGGCGTCCCGGGCGACTACGTGGCCGGGGCCAACATCGCCGGGTTCGAGCGGGTGGCGGACGCGATGCTCGCCCAGGGCCTGGTCTGATCCCGCGCCCCCTTCGTGCCGGTGCCGGTGCCGGGCGGGCCGGGGCGGCGGTCTCGGCGCGGGCCTTGGTGTGGTTGCGGAGCAGGAGGCAGACGGCCGCCGCGGCGATCAGGACCGCGATCGGCAGGACGGCGGTGGTGTGCAGGGTGGCGGTGAAGGCGACCGCGTAGGTCTTGCCGGTGGCCAGTTCCGCGGCGAGGCGGCCCTGGAGCAGCGCGCCGACCGCGGCGGCGCCCACCACCGAACCGATCTGGCGGACCGTGTTGTTGACACCGGAGGCGGCCCCGGCCAGGTGCGGCGGGACGTGGCGCATGGCCTCGGTGGACATCGGGGCGATGATGCAGCCGACGCCCAGGCCGGTGACCAGCGTGGCCGGGACGAAGACGTACCAGGCGGTGGCGGGGGCCGCGAGCAGGGCGATGGCGACGATCCCCGCGCCGTAGCAGAAGACCCCGGCGAGCAGGACGTACCGGCCGCCGATCCGGTCGGCGAGCCGGCCCGCGAAGGGCCCCACCGTCATCGACACCAGGGAGGACGGGGCGAGGACCAGGCCGGCTTTGATCGCGCTCAGCCCGAGCACCGACTGGAGGTAGAGGTTGAACGGCAGCACCAGCCCCAGCATGGCGACCGAGATCAGGCCGACCAGCGCCGTCATCGCGGTGAAGTTGCGGTCCCGGAAGAGGGCGAAGGGGATCAGCGGCTCGCGGTCCTGGCGACGGCTCTGGTGGAAGAGGAACGCGGCGGCCAGCGCGGCGCCGGCGGCCAGCAGCGCCCAGATCCCGGCGCCCCAGTGGTAGTTCTGCCCCTCCTGGAGACCGAAGGCCAGGCAGAACAGGGCGGCCCCGGAGAGCAGGACGCCGGTCAGGTCGAAGCGGTGGGCGCGGGAGGTCCGGATGTCCGGGACCACGAGGAACGTCAGGACGAGCGCCGCGATCCCGATCGGCACGTTGACCAGGAAGATCCAGCGCCAGCCGACCGTGGAGACGAGGATGCCGCCCAGGGTCGGGCCGGACAGGGTGGCGAGCCCGGCGACCATGCCCCAGACGCCCATCGCGGTGCCCCGCCGGGCGGCGGGGAAGACGGACACGATCAGCGTCATCGTCTGCGGCGTGAGCAGGGCGGCGCCCAGTCCCTGGACGACGCGGGCGGCGATCAGCCAGGTCGCGCCGGGGGCGAACCCGCAGCCGATGCTGGCCAGGGTGAACACCGCGAGCCCGGCGGCGAACAGGGTGCGCGGACCGTGCAGGTCGCCGAGCCGGCTCGCCGTGATGATCAGGGCCGAGAGGGCCAGGGCGTATCCGCTGACCACCCAGAGCGTCTGGTCGAGGGTGGCGCCGAGGCCGCTCATCATGTCCGGGATCGCGATGTTCACGATCGTCAGGTCCAGCAGGGTCATGAAGAACCCGAGCGAGAGCGTCACCAGGACCGCCCACGGGTTCGCGCGCCACTTCCGCACGGTCCGCTCCTTCACCTTCGGCGCCCACCTTCGTGGGGGCCCGCGCCGCCCGGGCTCGTGCCCCGGCTTCTGCAACGACAGTAACCCATCTTTTTAGATGCATCAAGATGGATGCATCTAATGAAATGCATCGAGGGAGATGTATCGTGGTGGTCATGAATGGAGTCGAGCTGTTCCTGCTGGGCCGCACCCTCATGAAGATCGGTGAAGGGGCCATGCCCGAGCCCGAAGGCGGGGACTTCCGCCACGGCGGCAGCGTCCGGTCCGTGCTCATCGTGGCCAGCGACGTGTCCGCGCATCCCGACAGCGCCGTGGGGGAGATCGCCACCCGCACCGGCCTGCCGCAGAGCCAGGTCTCCACGGCGGTCGCCCGCCTCAAGGAGGCGGGCGCCGTCGTCACCGCCCCCGACCCCGGCGACCGCCGCCGCCTCCTGGTCCGCCAGGCCGCCGAACTCTCCGGCCGGGTGGCCGAGGTGCGGGCCACCACCATCGAGGACGCCCTCGCCGCGGCCCTGGGGAACCCGCCCCCCGAACACGTCAAGGAGGTCTCCGAGGCCCTCGAGGTGCTGGCCCGGCACCTGACGCCCCAGGCCCCCGCCCGGATGCGCGGCTGACGGCGGGTCCGGCCCGGGCCGCCACCACAGCGCGGCGCAAACCGCCCGCAAGCGGGGACGGGGAGGATCCGGCGCACCACACCGGTCCCAGAACCACCCAGAACGGAGACACCCGAGCCATGCGTGCCCTCGGAATCCCCCGCTTCGGCGGACCCGACGTACTCGGCGTCGTGGAACGGCCCCTCCCCGAGCCCGGCCCCGGTGAGATCCGCGTACGGGTGGCCGCCGCGGCCGTGAACCCCAGCGACCTCGCCCTGCGCAGCGGCTTCTTCGCCCCCTTCCTCGGTGAACTCCCGCCCCCCTACACGCCGGGCATGGACGCCGCGGGCACCGTCGACAGCGTGGGCCCGGGCAGCCGCTTCGCCCGCGGCGACCGCGTGCTCGCCTTCGTCAACCCGCTCACCCCGAACGGCGGAGCGCAGGCCGAGTACGTCGTCGTACCGCAGGACCAGGCCGCCGAGGTCCCCCCGGCGCTGGAGCTGGAGGACGCCGCCGGCCTGCCCATGAACGGGCTGACCGCGCACCAGGCCCTCGCCCTGCTCGACCTGCCGGGCGGCGCCACCCTCGCGGTCTCCGGTGCGACCGGAGCGCTCGGCGGCCTCCTGGTCCAACTCGCCTGCTACCGCGGTCTGCGGGTCATCGCCGGAGCCCATCCGCAGGACCACGAGCTGATCCGCTCCCTGGGCGCCGGACCCGTCGCGCGCGACCTCGACGCCTACCTGGAGGCCGTGCCCGAAGGCGTCGACGCCTTCGTCGACGCCGCCGGGATCGGAGCCGAGGCCGCCCGGGTCGTCAAGCACGGCGGCGACTACGTCCAGTGCGGCGCCGCCCCCGTCACCCTGCCCGCGGACCGGGAGCTGGTCCACCACCGGCTGAACGTCCTCGCGCACCCCGGCAAGGCGGCCGCCCTCACGCAACTCGCCGCCCTGGCGGCCAAGGGCATCCTGACCCCGCGCACCGCGTCCCGGCTCGCTCCGGACGGGGCCGCGCAGGCCCACCGGCGGCTGGAAGCGGGCGGGCTGAGGGGCCGCCAGCTCCTCGTCTTCTGACGCCGCCGCGAGAAGGCGGGACGGTGGAACAGCGGGACGGCGGGACGGGGCCGCTCAGCACACCGGCCGGCGGCCCGTGTCGCGGGCGGCCTCCTCCATCGCCGCGACCGGGGCCGGCAGCTCCGTCACCGGCGCGTCGAGCGGCACCAGCCGTCCCGCCCGCCCCGGCTGCATCGCGGCCCCGCCCTTCGCCGTGACCCGGCCCGTCGGGGCGGCCTCCAGGGTGCCGAGCGCGGCGACGTACGCGGGGAAGCTCTCCACGTCCCGCCGGTGGCGCACCGGTTCGCGGAAGCCGGCCAGCGCCGGGTAACCGTCCTGCCCGGTCAGCGTGTACGAGGTGGTCACCACCCGGTACACCCCCTCCGGCCGCAGCGGCGCGCCCCCGACCAGCACGTCGGCGGGCGCGACCCGGTCCCCGGCGGGGCCCGCCGGGTCGAAGGAGTAGCTGACATTGGCCGACACGGCGAGCGGCGCGTAGGTCAGGGCGCCCCGCGCGTCCGGCGCCCACTGCTGTTCCAGCGCGTCGTGCACCTGCGCCCCGCTGACCGATGCCGTGACCAGCGGGTTCCCGTACCCCACCGCCCGCCAGGCCCGTTCGAAGGTGACCGCGTCCTCGCCCGGCGCCGCCACGAGGTCGGTGTTGATCACGCTGCGGCCGAGCCGCGGCGCGAGCGCGATCAGCGCCAGGTCCGCGGGCGCGGGGTCGGGCCGGGGGCTGGTGTCGAAGGGGTCGGGTGCCCGCCCGGCCGCCCACAGCGCCCAATCGGCCACCAGGTTCCCCATGGCGCTCTCCCCGACCGCCGAGAGCCGGCGCTGGAAGGGGGTCCGCTGGCGCCCGATGGTCCGGCCGGCGCGTTCGCGCGCGTACCCGGCCCAGTGGTCCACCACGTCCCGCAGCCCCGGATGGGCGGGCACGTCACGGGTGTTGGGGTGGTTGGTCGAGGTGGTCAGCTCGCGCACCACGGCGCCCGTCGTCGGATCGAGCCGCAGGGTGATCTCGTTGACGATCTGCCCGTGACAGCCCGCCTCCACGAAGGGCCGGGGCCGCCCGCTCGGATCCGGCAGCATCATCGTGAAGGCCCGGTGCCAGTGCCCGGTGACGATCGCGTCGATGTCCGCCGACACCCGCAGCGCCAGCTCGTACGCCGGACCGCTCGGCGCGGTCCCCGCGTCGAAGGCGTCCCCGGCCACCGCCCCGTCGTGCATGCTCAGCACGATCGCGTTGACCCCCTGCGCCTTGAGCAGCGCCGCGCACCGGTTCGCCGCGGCCACCTCGTCCGAGGTGCGCAGCCCGGGCTGGTAGGAGTTCGGGAACCCCTCGGTGCCGAGCGCCGTCAGGTGGACGAAGCCGACGGGCAGCCGCCGCCCGCCCGGCGCGTCCACCCACTCGATGTTGTACGGGGGCAGTACGGCGACCCCGTCCGTGCCGTCCGGCCCGGTCGTCGTCACGTTCGCGCTGTAGTAGCGGAAGTCGGCGCCGTGGAAGGGCAGTCCGGCCGAGTCGGGGAAGCTGTGGGTGACCCCCGCCCCGTCGAGCCCGGCGCCCGCGCCCCGCTCCATGTGCTGCGTCAGGAAGCCGGGCGTGCGGTCGAACTCGTGGTTCCCCGCGGTCGCGAAGTCCAGACCCAGCCGGTTCAGCGCCTCGATGGTCGGCTCGTCCGACAGGCTGAAGGCGGGGAACTCCCACCCCGAGAACAGGTCGCCCGGGGCGAAGAAGAAGGAGTTCGTCCGGTCGGCCCGCAGCCGCTCCAGATGGGTGGCCATGTAGGCGACCCCGCCGACGGTGTACGTCGCCCCGTCCGCCCCCGCGATCACCGCGTCCCGGGCCGGGGGAGCGCCCAAGTACCCGTGCAGATCGGTGATGTTGAGGAGCTGTACCTCGACGTAGCCGGCCGCGCTGGTGGCGTCGAGCCCCGCCGCGCTGCCCGCGACCGCGGTCCCGGTGAGCGCCTTGACCCCCACCGCCCCGGCGGCCGTCAGGAACCGCCGCCTGCCCAGACCCGCACCCGCCATCGCCCCGTCCCCTCCCGACCGTCACCGTCCGCCGTCGCTCTCACAACGCGCGGCGCGGACGACCGTCACGCCCCGGCGGGGGCGGCCTGGGCGGGGGAGTGCTCGGCGCGGTAGCGCTTCATGAACTTGAACATGAGGACGACGGAGGCGATCGGCACGCCCCAGTTGCAGATCCAGTTCAGGTCGCCGTCGGCGGGGGCCGCGAGGGCGATCAGGTGGGCGACGGTCATCAGGGCGAAGACGCCGCCCCACGCGGCGGAGAACAGCCGGTTCGTCTTCTTGAAGACGGGCGAGCTCCAGGCCGCCTTCGGCACCTCCTGGCGGGCGTACTGCTCGGTGAAGGGCAGGAAGGGGAGCGTCAGGAGGATCAGCGCCGCCAGTGCGGCGGTCGCGACGGTCCGGCCGTAGTCGGTGACGAACGCCCCGGCGCCGGAGCCGCCGAGCCAGGCCACCGCCGAGAGCGCCGCGAAGGTCACCACGCCCATCGCGTCCAGCAGCATCACCTTGCCGCGCACCAGCGCCGGACTCGCGACGGCCAGGGAGACCAACGCGGCGAGGGCCGCCGACCACTGCGGCGCGAGGCCGTTGCCCGCCGCCTCGGAGAAGGCGATCCAGGGGAGGAAGCTGACGAGCGGGTTGGACTTCATGGCCGGGTCTCTTCTCGCTGGAGGCGGATGCCGGGCCTGCCTTCCTGGCCTGACAGGTCAAAAGTAGAAGGTCAGCTTGTGACCTGTCAATAGTGGAAGGTAGAGTCAGGGGCATGAGCCTCCGACACGCACTCCTCGGCCTGCTGACCGACCGCCCCTCCAGCGGGTACGACCTGATGAAGTTGTTCGACACCACGCTGGCCAACGTCTGGAAGGCCACCCAGAGCCAGGTCTACGGGGAGCTGACCCGGATGACCGACGCCGACCTCATCGACGTCTCCGCCGAGGGCCCCCGGGGTCGCAAGGAGTACACGCTGCGTCCCGAGGGCCGGGTCGAGCTGGAGCGGTGGTTGACCACCCCCGCTCCGCCCCAGCCGCTGCGCAGCGACGCCATGCTGCGCGTCTTCTTCCTCGGCCTGCTGCCGCCCGAGCAGGCCCGCGAACACCTCGCCCGGATGGAGGCCGCCGAGGCCGAACAGCGCGAGCGGCTGGAGCGCTTGCGCGACGGTCGCGAGTGGACGGGCCACCCGCTCGCGCTCTCCGGCCGCCTGGTCCTGGAGTACGGGCTGCGCGACGCCGAGGCGAAGCGGGAGTGGGCCCGCTGGGCCCTGGAGCAGATCCCCGGGGCCTGAGGGGGAGCGTCAGTGGGCGGCGGCCGGGTCCGGGGCGAGGCCGTCCGCGACCAGGCCCGCCAGTACGGCCCGCCCCAGCGTCTGCACCGCCGACTGCGGCCGGACCATCACGGTGAACTCCTTGATCCGCCCCTGCTCGTCCAGGTGCACCAGGTCGATCCCGTGGATCTCCTTGCCCTCCACGGTGGCCCGGAAGACCAGGACCGCCGCCGGGGCCCCGGCCCCGTCGGCGCTCGTCTCGCCCGCTCCGTCGAGCCGCCCGACGTAACGGAAGTCCTCGAAGGTCCGCAGGAGCACCCCGAAGAGCCCCAGCACCATCGGTCGACCCTCGAACGGGGTGAACTTCACGGGGCTGTAGAGCCGCACGTCCTCGGTGAACAGGTCCTCCAGGGCGGCCAGGTCGCGGCGGTCGACGGCGGAGCGGAAGCGGTCCACGGTGCTCTCGGTGCTCGTGCTCATGGCATCTCCTCGGTCATCAGTACTCACGAACGTGATTACTCAATTTCTTGACTATGATGGGGCAGGGTCATGCTCCATGACCAGGGGTCCGTGACCAGCGGTCCGTGACGGAAGAGACGAAGGGGGCGGCAGCAACGATGGCACTGCGCCACGCCGTACTGGCGGCGCTGCTCGACGAGGAACTGAGCGGCTACCAGCTGGCCAAGGCGTTCGACATGGGGGTGGCCAACTTCTGGCACGCCCTCCCCCAGCAGCTCTACGTCGAACTCGCCAAGCTGGAGCAAGAGGGCCTCATCGCCGGCCGCGAGGTCGTCCAGGACACCCGCCCCAACAAGCGGCTGTTCCGGGTCACCCCCGTCGGCCTCGCCGAGCTGGACCGCTTCACGGCCGCCGCCACCAAGCCGTCCTTCATGCGCGACGACCTCGTCGTCAAGGTCCAGGCCGCCGACCACGTCGACGCCGGGGCACTGATCACCCAGCTCGCCGAGCGGGCCATCTTCGCCACCGCCAAGATCGAACTCTTCGAGGCGATGCTGTGGAAGATGCGCGGCGAGCGCACCGAGGAGGAGTTCCTGCGCCACGGCGAGCGCATCGGCCCGTACCTGACCTGCCTGCGCGGCCTCGACTTCGAGCGCGCCAACCGGGACTGGTACGAGCGCACCATCACGGTCCTGCGCGAAAGGCGGCCCGACCATGGCTGAGGCATCCCCCCTGCGCTACGTGGCGCTCGGCGACAGCCAGACCGAGGGACTCGGCGACGGCGACGACACCACCGGCCTGCGCGGCTGCGCCGACCGCCTCGCCGAGCAGCTGGCCCTGCACCACCCCGGCGTCCTCTACGCCAACCTCGCCGTGCGCGGCCGCCTCGCGGGCCAGGTCAGGGAGGGGCAGTTGGCGCCCGCCCTCGCGCTGCGCCCCGACCTGGCCACGGTCGTCGCCGGGGTCAACGACCTGCTGCGGCCCCGCTTCGACCCGGACGAGACCGCCGCCCACCTGGAGGCCATGTTCGCGGCGCTCACCGGCGCGGGCGCCCGCGTCGCGACCGTCACCTTCCCCGACATAGGCCGGCTCGTCCCGCTCGCCCGCCCGCTCGGCTCCCGCGTCACCGCCCTCAACGCCCGGATCCGGCTGGCCGCCGACCGGCACGGGGTGGCTCTCGCCGACACCGCCCGGCATCCCGTGGTGACCGATCCCCGGCTGTGGAGCGAGGACCGGCTGCACGCCGGCCCGCGCGGCCACGCGCTCATCGCCGCCTCCGTGGCCCACGCCCTCGGCCTGCCGGGCGCCGACGACTCCTGGACCCGCCCCCTGCCGGGCCCCGGCGCGGCTCCCCGCACCGTGGCCGGCGAACTGCGCTGGGCCCACGCCTTCCTGAGCCCGTGGCTCGCCCGCCGCGTCCGCGGCCGCTCCTCCGGCACGGACCGCACCGCGAAGCGCCCCGCCCTCCTACCGGTGACCCCCGCGTCGGACCCCGCCCCGGCGCCGCTCGCCCCGCCCCGGCAGCACGGGGGAAGCGTCCGCTGACGGGGGGCGCCGCAGCCGTTCGCGCGCGATCGGTCAGGAATCGAGAAGCGCGCGGGGCGGTGCGGCCCTAGCCTGCCCACCATGGACATCACCATTCACACGACCGCCCTCCCGCACGAGGACCCGGACGCCTCGCTCGCCTTCTACCGCGACGTCCTCGGTTTCGAGGTCCGCAGCGACGTCGGGCAGGGCCGGATGCGCTGGATCACGGTCGGCCCGGTCGGGCAGCCGGGCACGTCGATCCTCCTGTCGCCGCCCGCCGTCGACCCCGGGATCACCGAGGCCGAGCGCCGCACGATCACCGAGATGATGGCCAAGGGCACCTACGGCTGGATCCTGCTGGCCACCCCGAACCTCGACGCCCTGTTCGAGAAGGTGCAAGCCGGCGACGTCGAGGTGGTCCAGGAACCGACCGACCAGCCCTACGGCATCCGCGACTGCGCGTTCCGCGACCCCGCGGGAAACCTCGTCCGCGTCCAGCAGCTGCGCTGAGCCGCGCCGGTATTCACGAAGGACCCGGGGGAGGATCCCATGTGCACGTCCGAATGGCGGCGCGCGCGCATCGAGGCGCAGCGCCTGGCCGACCTCGCGCGGCTGCGCCGCGTCCGCGACCGGATCGACAGGGAGTACGAGCGACCGCTGGACGTCCGGGCGCTCGCCCGCGACGTGCGGCTGCCCGCCGGGCAGCTGAGCCGACAGTTCCGCGCCGCGTACGGCGCCTCGCCGTACGCGTACCTGATGACGCGTCGCATCGAGCGGGCGACCGCGCTGCTGCGCCGGGGCGACCTCACCGTCACCGCGGTCCGCTCCGCGGTCGGCTGCGCGTCGCCGGGCATCTTCACCGCCCGCTTCACCGAGCTGGTCGGCATGTCGCCCGAGGCCTTCCGGCGCCAGGCGCGGCAGGTCCGGGGATCGGTCAGGATTCGAGAAGCCCCGGCGGCCCCCCCAGCCCTAGCGTGATGGTCATGGCAACCAACGCTTCCACCGCGGCCCGCTCGTCCGTCACCTCCGTCACCCTCGAGGTGGCCGACCCCGAGGCCGCCCGCCGCTTCTACCGCGCCTTCGGCGTGGACGCCTACGTCCACCTGCGGGCGTCCGACGCCCACTCCACCGGATTCCGCGGCTTCACCCTGGCGCTCACGGTCTCCGGACCGGCCACCGTCGACGGCTTCGTCGGCGCCGCCGTGGCCGCCGGCGCCACGGTGCTGAAGCCCGCCGCGAAGTCGCTGTGGGGCTACAGCGGCGTCGTGCGAGCCCCGGACGGGACGATCTGGAAGATCGCGACCTCGGAGAAGAAGGACACCGGCCCCGCCACCCGCGAGATCGACGAGATCGTCCTGCTGGTCGGCGTCGAGGCCGTGAAGGCCACCAAGCAGTTCTACGTCGACCGGGGCCTGACGGTGGTCAAGAGCTTCGGCGGGAAGTACGTCGAGTTCGCCGCCGGCGACTCCCACCCGGTCAAGATGGCGCTGTACAAGCGCCGGGCGCTGGCCAAGGAGGTCGGCGTCCCCGTCGACGGCACGGGCTCGCACCGCCTCGTCCTCGGCAGCACCGCCGACGCCTGCACCGACCCGGACGGCTTCGTCTGGGAAGCCGCGTAGCAACCCCTCCCTCCCTCCCACCCCGTACGAGAGGAACCGTCATGCCGTCCACGAAGTCGCCCGCCGATGCCCCCGCCACCACCGAGAAGTACGACGGGTTCACCGCCGAGGAGCGGGCCGCGATGAAGGACCACGCACGCGAGGAGAAGAAGGCGGCCGCCCGGCGCGGCACGTCCCGGGCGCAGAAGGCGGCGGCGGAGGCGCGCGACGTGCTCGCGAAGATCGCCGAGATGCCGGACGCCGACCGCGTCCTCGCCGAGCGGATCCACGAGATCGTCACGACCGCCGCTCCCGACCTCGCGCCCAAGCTCTGGTACGGGATGCCCGCCTACGCCCGGGACGGCAAGGTCGTCTGCCACTTCCAGAGCGCGGCGAAGTTCACGTCGCGGTACGCCACGCTCGGCTTCAGCGACCAGGCGGCCCTCGACGACGGCTCCGTGTGGGCGACGTCCTACGCCGTGCGGGAGCTGACCGCGGCCGACGAGGAGCGCATCGGCGCGCTCGTCGAGAAGGCGGTGGGCCGGGCGGCTGCTTGAGTCGGCCCGTGCACCGGCTACGCGCCGGAGCGGGCGGCCCCGCCCCAGCCCGGCGGCAGCAGGTCCCACGAGTCGTGGCGAAGCCACTCCTCGAACGTCACCGGGCGCGCGCCGCCCGCGTGATCGAGGGACAGCGGGACGATCAGGTCACAGGTGGCGCGACCGTCCCACCACACCGTGCCCGCGAGCGGACCGGTGACCGCCAGCAGGGTGGAGAAGCCGCAGCCGTTGTCCTGGAGGATCACGGATCCGGCGGTCTTGCGGTCCTCGAAGACCTCGCACTCCCGGTCCCAGGCCCGCCAGGCCTCCGCATGCGCCCGCTCGTCGGCGAAGTCCTCCGGGCGGGGTTCGCGCGCGTCCAGTTCGGCGTCCGCGTCCACGTACGAGTCGGGGTGCGGGAAGGGCACGGGCAGCAACCGCGCCGGTGTCATGCGGTCCGCGCCCCAATCCCAGCCCCACTCCGTGCGGCGGGGCCGGAACACCGCCGTGGTGGGCTCCGCCTCCTGGAGGTGCGCGCGGTAGGCGGCCGGGAAGGACACACCGAGCTCGCGCTCGGCCGTGGCCAGCTCGTCCTCGGTCAACGGCGGGGCCGTGAAGCGGTGGTGCACGCCGTCGAGCCTATGCCCCGCGCGCCGCGTCGTGCGCCGTCAGGGCGGCCGCCAGTCTGCGGGCGTCGGCCGGGTAGGTGGCGTCGTGGCCGGTCAGCAGGTGGATCCGGCCCAGCCGGTAGGTCAGGGTGTTGCGGTGCACGGTCAGGGCGTCCGCGGCCTCCGCGCGCCGGTAGCCCGCCGCGACGAACTCCCGCAGGGTCTCCAGCAGATGGGGTTGGTCCGCCAGCGGCTCCAGGATCCGGGCCAGGGCGTCGCGGGCCGGTCCCGGCTGGACGAGTTGGTACTCCACGGCCAGGTCGGCGAGCCGGTACAGACCGGGTGCCCGCCCCAGGGCCTCGGCCAGCGCGAGCACCTCGCCGGCCTCCGTGTGCGCCCGCTCGACGGCCGCGTGCTCCCGCGCGGTGGCGGCCGCCGCGATGCAGCGCAGCCCGGTCGCCGCGTCGAGCCGCGCGAGCAGTCGGCGCGCCGCGCACGGCGGCGACTGCCCCTTGCCGCGCCGCGCCGCCCCGTCCCCGCCGCCCCCGCCGTCCTGCGCCACCGGTACGAGCAGCACCCCGCCCTCGCCCTTGAGCGTGGCCAGCACCTCCGGATCGCGGTCGAGCTCGCTGCGCACGGCGCGCAGCACGCCCGCGGCGGCGCCGCCCGGGGCGTCGGGCAGCCGGAAGACCACCACGTCGTAGCGCTCCGCGAGCGTGCGCCCGTACCGCTCCGCCGCCCGGCGGGCCGGACGCCCGGCGAGCAGGACGTCGGCCAGGTTCCGGCCGTGCTCGCGCTGCTCCCAGTCCAGGTCGGCCTGTTCGCGCACGTACGCCGCGGCCACCTTCGGCATCACCTCGCCGAGGAAACCGAGCAGCCGGGTCCCCAGCAGGTACGGATCGATCCCGGCCCCCGCGTCCGCGTCCGCCGCCGCGGCCAGCGCCAGCTTCCAGGCCTCGCCCGCGCCCAGCGAGTACACCCGCAGCACCGCCTCCAGCGGCACCCCGTCGCGCGCCCGCTCGGCGCCCCACGCGACCGGCGCGGCCAGTTCCCGCGCGGCCGGGAGCCGGCCTTCGGCGAGGGTGGTCAGGAAGAGCCGCAGCACGGCTTCGGTGTTGGCGAGCAGGTCCCCGGCGATGACGCTGTCCGGCAGCAGCCGGTAGGCGGGGATCTCGGCGGTCAGGTGGGCGACGGTCGCCGCGGCGATGTTCCCCACCCCGGGCAGCAGTGCGGCGGCGAATCCGGACTCGTCCATGCGCGCATTGTCACCGTGCACAAACGCGGGCGGAAGCTTTCTGCGCGTACCGCCAGGGGACACGGGGATCCGGCCGGAGCATTCTGTGCCGTGCGACCAAAAGACCCCGCTCCGCACCGACCCCGCTACCAACCGACCGACCGGATGTAGGAGAGTTGCGATGGCATTGACCGCACGGCCCGTCCGCAGGTGGCTCGCCCGGGCCGCCCTCCCGCTGGTGCTCGCCCTGGCGGCCACGGCGGCCCCGGCCCAGGCCGCGCCCGCCGCGCCCGCCTCGGCCTCCGGGGGCGTCAACGACTTCTCCTGTCGGCCCAGTTCGGCCCATCCGGAGCCGGTGGTCCTCCTCCACGGGACCTTCGCGACCTGGTACGAGGACCTCAACTACCTCCAGCTCGACCTCGCCGCCCGCGGCTACTGCACCTTCGCCCTCACCTACGGCGCCTACGACGGCTTCCCGCTGGTCGGCGGCCTGAAGCCGGTGGCCGTCTCCAACCTGGAGATCAAGGACTACGTCGAGCGGGTGCGCGCGGCCACCGGAGCGGCCAAGGTCAGCGTCGTGGGCCACTCCGAGGGCGGCCTCCAGGCCCTCTACCTCGCGAAGATGCAGGGCATCCAGCCGCACATCAAGGCGGTCGTCGCGATCGCGCCCCCGACCCACGGCACCGACGCCGCGCGCCTGGTCGACCTCGGCGACGCGGTGCTCGGCCGCGGCACCCTCGACCGGATCGCGGCCACGCTCGGCATCCCGGTGCTGTCGGACGAGTTCCCCGGCGGGCCCGCCATCGTGGCCCTCAACGACGGTCCGGTGGCCCAGCGCGGGATCGCCTACACCATCATCTCCTCCCGCTACGACGAGCTCGTCACCCCGACGGAGACGGCGTTCGTCCGCGAACCGGGCGTCAACAACCGCTACGTACAGGACTCCTGCCCCCTCGACCCGGTGGGGCACATCGGCGAGGCGTACGACCTCAACGTCTGGCACCTGGTCCGCAACGCCCTCGACCCGAGCCGCGCGACCCCGATCCTGATCTGCGCCGTCGGCTCCCCGGGCTGAGCCGGTCTCTCCCGACCGCCGTCCCGTCCCGCCCGACCGGACCGCCGTACTCCCGATGTTCCCGATGCTCCCGACCGGTGCGCCCCGCCGGTCGGGAGCCTTCGTGCGCCCCGCCCCCCCCGCGCCGGTGGGGGACCGGAGCGGGAGGGGAACGGGAGCGGGCCCTGGCAGGGTCGCCCCGGCAGGGGCGAATCGCGGGGGACCGGGGAGAGGAGAACGTGGTGCTGGATCACGGTCCGCACGGTCCGAACGGGCAGGTGCGCTCGCGCGCCGTCCTGGGGGAGCTGGCGTCCGTCGAGGCGTGGGTCGGCGAGGTCGGGGGAGGGGAGCGGGAGGCGGACCGCGAGCGGGAGTTCGGCGTCAGGACGCTGACGGCCGGGGGCATGCACGAGCTCGTGGCCGTCACGGCCCGGGCGACCGTCGCCGATCCGGCACCGGCCGCGCCCGGGCCGGTGGAGACGCGCGTACTGGGCTCGGTGGTGCGGGGACTGCTGGACCTCGCCGGGCACGAGGCGGGGGCCGCCCACACCGTGGTCGTCCTGACCGGGCGGGGCGCCCGCGTCATCGCGTGCGCGGGCCCGTTCGACGACGCGGGCCCGTTCGACGACGCGGACCCGGCCGACGACGCGGACCCGGCCGCCCGCGCACGGCTGCTTCCCGGTACGGGCGGGCGTCGGGGAACGGGCGGGGAACCGTTCGGGAAGGCCGGTGACGACCATCAGTGACGTCGCAGGAGAGCGCAACACACGGGGGTAGGAACATGCGCGTCACATGGGCCACACTGATCGGGATCCTCACGGCGGCCGTCGTCCTCGGACTCGGCGCCACGGGGCCGGGCGGCATCGGCGCGGACCAGGGCCGGGGCTCCGGGCACCAGGTGCTCGCCGACGACAAGGGCCCGGCGGGTCCGACCCCCTGAGCACCCGTTCCCGCGGAACCGGTTCAGCGGCGGCGGTGGTCCTCGGGCACGTCCATGAAGGCGAACAGCACGTCCGCCCGGCGACGGTGCTCGCGGGCCGCCGCGTGGTCGCCGAGGGCCCGGGCGGCGTGGGCCATCCCCTCCAGGGCGAAGGCCTCCTCGGGCCGGTAGTTGATCGCCGACGCCACTTTGTGCGCGTGGGCGTGCAGGGCCAGCGCCGCCGCGTGGTCGCCCCGGTGCCGCTCCAACCCGGCGACGAGGTTCTCGACCTTCGCCTGCCGCACCGGGGTACCGCTGGTCCGTACGAGGGCCAGGGCCCGCGCGGCGTGCTCCGCCGACTGCGCCGTGCGGTCCAGGCGTCGGCAGACCTCGGCCGACAGCGCCAGGGCCAGTGCGACGTCCCCCGGGGAACTCGCGTCGTCGCAGCCGGCGAGGGCCCGCTCCAGGCTGGCGTGCGCCTGCGCGTCGTGGCCCAGGCCCAGCTGCGCGAAGGCCAGGTCGGTCAGGGCCATGATGCCGTTGCTCTGGGGGCCGAGCCCGTGGGCGAGTTCGAGCGCCCGGCGCGCCGCGGCGGCCGCTTCGGCGTACCTGCCCCACTGCTCGTACAGCGTGCTCAAGGTGGTCAGCGTCTCGGCTTCCGACCGGGTCGCGCCCAGCTCCCGGTCGATGGCGATGGCCCGCTCCAGATGCGGCAGGGCCTCGGAGAACCGCCCGAGCATCGTCATCAGCAGGCCGACGGTGCTCTCGCCGTGCGCCTCGATGCGCCGGTCGCCCCGGCGCACCGCGACGGCGCGGGCCTCCTCGGCGACCTCGATGCCCTCGTCGAAGCGGCCGAGCTTCCAGCAGGCGACGCCCATGTTGGTCAGGGTCACCGCCAGCAGGTCGAGGTCCTGGAGCCGGCGGGCGGCGGCGAGGGCCGGTCGGCCGAGGTCGAAGAACTCGTCGAAGTGGCCCCGGGCGTTGAGGTGGAAGACGATGTTGCGGGTCAGGCACACGGTGTACCGGTCGTGCCCCGTCCGGTCGGACAGCGCCACGGCGGCCAGCAGCCCGCCGTGCTCCCGGTCGAACCACCGCTGGGCGCTGTCGGCGTCCGCCAGCAGGGGCAGTTCCGCCGCGGCGGCCGCGATCCCGGTGGGCCGCCGCTCCCGACCGGGGAACAGGACGCGGCAGGCCCGCTCGGTGGCCGACAGGTAGTAGTCGAGCAGGCTCTCGACCGCGGCCTCGTCGCGGGGCCGGGTGGCGGGTGAGCGCAGACTGCGCGCGAAGCTCCCCACCAGGTCGTGGAAGGAGTAGAGGCCGATCTCGGGCTGTTGGACCAGGTGCGCGTCCAGGAGGAGTTCGAGCACGTCCTCGGCCCCGCGGACGTCCGTGCCGAGCAGCGCGGCCGCGGAGTGGGCGTCGAGGAACGCCCCGGGATGCAGCGCCAGCAGGCGGAAGGCCGTGCGGGACGCGTCGTCCATGGCCTGGTAGGACAGGCGCAGGGTGGCCGCGACGCTGCGCTCGCCCGAGCTCAGTTCGTCCAACCGGTGCGTCTCGTCGCGCAGCCGGTCGACCAGGTACTGGACGGTCCAGCGGGGCCGGTTGCGCAGCCTGGCGGTGGCGATGCGCAGGGCGAGCGGCAAGTGGTCGCAGAGTTGCGCGAGTTCGACCGCGGCGGCCGGCTCGGCGGCCACGCGCGGCACGCCGAGCGTCTCGGTCACCAGCCGGGCGCTCTCCTCGGTCGGCATCACGCCGAGGGAGATCCAGTGGGCCCCGTCGAGGGCGACCAGCCGGGCGCGGCTGGTGATCAGCACCAGGCTGTCGCCGGAAGGGGGCAGTAGGGGAAGGATCTGGGCGGTGTCCACGGCGTTGTCGAGCAGGAGCAGCAGCCGCTTGCCCAGCAGGGCGGAGCGCCACAGGGCGGTCCGGCCCCCGGTGTCGTCGGGGATCCGATCACCGGGTACGCCCAGGGCGCGGAGCAGGATGTCGAGGGCGTTGCCCGGTGCGACGGGCGGCTCGCCCGGGGTGAAGCCGCGCAGGTCGATCTGGAGCTGACCGTCGGGGAAGGCGGCGGCCATCCGGTGCGCGGCGTGCACGGCCAGGGCGGTCTTGCCGCTTCCTCCCATGCCGTCGATCGCGATCAGTCGGGCGCCCCGCTCCCCGGCTTTGGTCGAACGGTCCAGGAGTTCGCGCAACTGGGTGTCGCGGCCGGTGAAGTCCGTCAAGTCGTAGGGCAGGGTGCAGGGCGGCTCGGCGGTCGGGACCGGTGGCGCGGGCGGGGCCGCGAGGGCCGGGGGAGCCGCGATCTCGGGGCTGTCGCGCAGGATCGCCTGGTACATCCCGCTCAACTGCGGGCCCGGGTCGATCCCGAGCTCCTCGACCAGCAGTTCGCGGATGCGGGCGTACTCCTCCAGGGCCTCGGCCTGGCGCCCGCACCGGTACAGCGCGAGCATCAGCTGGCCGCGCAGGGCCTCGTGCAGGGGGGACCGGGCGACGAGTTCGCGCAGCCCGCCCACGAGGTCCGAGGCCTCGCCCCGGTCCAGGCGCAGTGCGTAGAACTGCTCGGCGGCGGCGAGCCTGCGCTCTTCGAGCACGGCGGCCGCCGCCTCGACGACGGGACCGCCGGCGCCGGACAGGACGGGGCCGCGCCACAGGGACAGGGCGCGGCGCAGGGCCCGCAGCACGTCGGCGGGGCGGCCCTGGGCCGAGGCCGTCCTGGCCGCGCCCACCTGCTGACCGAACTCGATGAGGTCGAGCTGGTCGTCCGCCAGGCAGACGTGGTAGCCGGGGCCGTCGGTGATCAGGATCCCGCTGCCGCCCGGGATGCGCCGCCGCAGGTCGGCGACCGTCTTGCGGACCTGGTGCGCGGCGGTCGCGGGAGGCTCCTCGTCCCAGGCCGCCGCGACCAGGCGCGAGACCGGCACGAGCTTGCCCGGCTCCAGCAGCAGCGTGGCCAGAACCCGTTCCTGTCGGGCTCCCCCCAGACGCAGTCTGACGCCGTCGGCCCAGCCTTCGAGCGGGCCGAGCAGGTTGAAACGGACCCGTTGCGGCTGTTGTTCCTGGATCACGTTTCGTCCCCCGAAGCCACGCGGATCAGCAGGTCTAGACCTTGTTCGTGTGGATCATAAGCCGTTCCCGAACGGGGCGGTACCGAGTTGGGAGGGGATCGGGAAGCCGTTCGCAGATGCTCCTGGGGCAGGCCAGAGGAATACCGGACAGATCGACGGCGGACGGGCACGGACCGACGGGCCCCCCGCGGACCAGCCGGTTCGAGCCCACCGTCGACCGCGTCGCCGGGTCGGCACGCAGGTATTCCCCGAAAAGCAGAATTCTGTCCCGATAACGCTCAGTAGAAGGAATTACATGACGGTAAAAGCTGACCTCACGCGGGCGCAGGCATTCGCACAGGACGGGTTCGTCACCACCGGTTCCCTTCTCTCGGCGGCCGAGGTCGAGGTCTATCGGGAGATATACGACCGCTTCCTGAACGGCGACATCGAAAGCGGGGACAAGCGCTCCGACCTCGGCTCGCACGTTCCGCGCCGGGACGGCGTGGCCGAGAACATCACCCAGATCATGTGGCCCTCCGCGCTCCACGCGCCGCTGCTGGAGATGCCCCTGCACGCACGGGCCCTGGCGACGGCCAAGGAACTCATCGGCGACGACGCCGTCCTCGACTTCGACATGCTGATCCACAAGGCGCCGCACACCGACGTGCCCACGCCCTGGCACCAGGACGCCGCCTACTGGCTCGACCTGCCCGACAAGCGGGCCGTCTCCATCTGGGTCGCGCTGGACGAGGCCGTCCTCGACAACGGATGCATGTGGTACGTCCGCGGCTCGCACCGACAGCCGCTGCGCCGCCACTACCCCACCAGCGACGGCCAGAACATCCAGTGCGACTGCTCCGAGGACGAGCCCGGAGCGACGGCGGTGCCCCTGGGGCCCGGTGAAGGCGTCGCACACGCGGGCAGCACGCTGCACGCGTCCCGCGGCAACACCACCGACTCGGTGCGCCGCGCCTACATCCTCAACTTCCGCTCCGCCGAGATGCTCCGGCTCGAACGGGAGCTGGGCTACGACGTGGGCCTGACGGAGAACGTCCGCCTGGTGCGCAACGCCGACGCCGCCGCTGGCGACGCCACCGACGCCGCCACCGACTGACCCGTACTCCGTCAGCGCCGCGGTCCGTACGCACCCCCCTACTGCCACGAGGTATTCCATGGATTCCCAGAACCGTCCGGCGAAGGTGAAGCTGAGCGGAGCGGTGATGACGCACCCGCGCCGGCTGGAAGAGGCCCGACTGCTGGCCGCCGCCGACCCGCACGGGCGCATCGAGGTCGTGGTCGACCCCGAACCCGAGGGTCGGCCGACCGCGCTGCGGGTCGCCCCGCTGTCGTGGGAGTGCGTCGCCCCCGACGCCACCCACCACCTGGTCCTGCAGGACGACGTCGAGCTCGCCGACGGCTTCTTCGCGTACGTCGAGCAGGTCGCGGCGGCGGCCGGTGACGAGGCGGTCGCCTTCTACGCGGGCTGGGAGACCCGCAACGGCGGCGTGGCCCGGCTCGCCGCACTGACCGGCGCACCGTGGGCCTACGCGCTCCAGGAACACGTGCCGTGCTACGCCCTGTTGCTGCCGGCCGACGTGGCCCGCGGGTACGCGCGCTTCCAGGCCGAGGACGAGCCGGGATGGCCGTACGACGTGGTGGTGCAGCGGTACCTCAACGCCCGCGGCGTCCCGGTCCGGTTCTGCACGCCCAGCCTGGTGCAGCACATGGACATGCCGAGCCTCGCCGGCAACGCCTACCACGGGTTCCGGCAGGCCACCCTGTTCGCCGACCGGGCCGGGGAGCCCTCGACGCACGACAGCATCCGCTTCGACGTCGTGCCCTTCTACCAGTACGGCCTGGCCCGCTGCGCGGTCCGCACCGGCTCGGGCTGGGAGTACGTCGAGACCGAGCGGTACCTGCGCCGGACCGGGCTGCTGGACGCGTGCCTGGCCGCCCTGGCCTCGGCCGTTCCCCACGACCTGCCGGAGCGGGTGCGCCGGGCCGTGTGGGTGACCGGCTTCGCCATCGGCGCCGTGACGGCCGACTCCCCGGAAGCGGATCCGCAGGTCGCGGCCGCCGCGATGGCGACCCTGGGCCCCGGCGGCCTGTGCGAGGACTACGGCGTCGACGACCTGCTCGCCCTGTCCCACCCCGTCCGGGACCTGGCACTGGCCGCGCTCGACGAGGGACGCAAGACCCGCCGCCCCGACGGTCCCCCGGCCGGGTCCGCGCCCGGCGCCCGTACCGTCGTGACCGGGGCCGCCGAGGGCTTCGGACGGCAACTGGCCGGTCTGCTGGGCGACCTGGACCACCGGGCCGCGTACCTCGCGGACCCGTCGGCGGCCCCCGCACCGCACCCGGCCTCCGCCCTGGTCCACCTGGGCCGTCCCGCCGACGGCCCGGACGCGCTGCGGGACGCGCTGCGGGCCGCGGAGGCGGCGGGAGCGGAGCGCCTGCTCTACGCCGGTTCGGCCGCCGTCTACCGGGGCGCCGACGCGCGCACGCTCGCCGAGGACGACCTCACGGGCCCTCCGGGCGACCCGGTGGCCCTGGCCTGGTGGCAGGAGGAAGAGCGGTGCCGCGCCTGGGGCGAGCGCACCGGGATCCCCGTACAGGTGCTGCGGCTCGCCGATCCGGTGGGACCGCACGCCGCCCGCGGGACCGCGTCCGTCGACTGGGTCCACCTGTCCTGGACGCGCCAGCCGTTGACCCTGGACCCCCGGGGCGTCCACCAGGTACTGGACTACCGCGACATGGCCGCGGCGATCGACGCCGTCCTCGCGGCGGAGCCGACCGCGCCGGTCCTCAACGTCGCCTCGGCCACCTTCGCGGAAGAGGAACTGGCCGCCCTGGTCGCAGGCGTCTCCCGGCGCACCCCGTGGGAGACGGGCACCGCGGACCGGACGCAGCGATGGCGCATGACGACCGACCTCATCGAGACCGAACTCGGCTGGACCGGCACGGAGTCGGTCACCGACGGCATGCGCGATCTGGCCCAGTGGTACGCCTGCGACGTCCACGGCGGCGACGACCTCCCCTAGGAGGTGGTGCCCGTGCCTCGACCCCTCTGGAATCCTTCAAGGAGCACACGATGTCCGGTATAGCCGGGTTGGTAGATTTTTCGCGCACCGTGTCGGACGCCGGTCGCGGCGGCTCGGACGGCGCGTCCGTCGCCCGCGCCATGACCGGGACCCTGGCGCGGCGCGGTCCGGACGGCGGTGGCGTGTGGCTCTCGCGGCACGCCGCGCTGGGGCAGCGCACCCTGTCCGTCACCGGCCACGACGGCCAGGGCCTCCCCGTCGCCCTCGCCGACGGCGCCGGCACACGAGCCGCGATCGCCTTCGCCGGCGAGCTCTACAACGGCCGGGAACTGGGCGCACGACTGCGCTCCTCGGGACACCTCCTGCGCAGCGACACCGATGCCGAGGTGGTGCTGCACGCGTACGTCGAGTGGGGAGCGGACTTCGTCACCCGCATCGAGGGGGTGTACGGCTTCGCCCTCTGGGACGAGCGCCGCCAGGAACTGCTCCTCGTGCGCGACCGGATGGGCGTGAAACCGCTCTTCTACGCGCCGACCCCCGAGGGCGTCCTCTTCGGCTCCGAACCCAAGGCGATCCTCGCGCACCCGGACTTCTCCGCCGAGGTGGACGCCGACGGCCTGCGCGACATCCTGTCGGTGGCCCGCGTACCGGGCCGCGCGATCTTCCGCGGCATGCAGGAGGTGCTGCCGGGCCACACCCTCCGCGTCACGCGGACCGGAACCGGGCAACGGCGCTACTGGGGCCTGGAGGTCAGGGACCACACGGACTCGCTGGAACGGACCGTCGCGACCCTGCGCGACCTGCTCGAATCCGCCGTCGCCCAGCAGATGGTCGCCGACACCACCCCGTGCTCCCTGCTCTCCGGGGGCCTGGACTCCAGCGCGCTCACCGCCCTCGCGGCGCAGGTCGCCCGGCGCGAGGGACTGGGCACCCTGCGGTCCCTCTCCGTCAACGACGCGGACCCCTCGCGACCGGAGGGCGGCGGCAACGAGGACCACGTCTACGCCCGCCTGATGGCCGACCACGTCGGCTCGGACCACGGCGAGATGTCGCTCGGCACCATGGACCTGCTCGACCCCGCGCTGCGGGCCTCGGTGCTGGCCGCCTACGACCTGCCCATCAACAAGGGCGACCAGTACGCCTCGCTGCACCAACTCTTCGCCGAGGCGCGCCAGTACGCGACCGTGGCCCTGTCCGGGGAGCTGGGCGACGACGTCTTCGGCGGGTACAACTGGCAACGCCTGCCCGAATGGGTCTTCAGCGACACCTTCCCGTGGATCGAGGAAGGACGGGGACGCTACCGCGGCAACGAGGTCGCCTTCGACCCGGGCCTGCTGGCCAAGCTCGACCTGGCCGCGTACGAGCGCGACTCGCACAGCGCGGCGGTGGCGGAGCTCTCGGCCGCCGACGCGATCGCCGATCCGACCGAGGCGCGCTACCGCGAGGTCACCTACCTCGCGCAGACCCGCCACGCCCGCGTCCTGTTCGACCGGCTGGACCGGCTGGGGATGGCGTGCGGGCTGCGGATCAGGGTCCCGTTCGCCGACTTCCGGCTCATCGACTACGCCTTCAACATCCCCTGGGCCATGAAGAGCTTCGACGGCAGGGAGAAGAGCCTCCTGCGCGCGGCCGTGCGCGACCTGCTCCCGGACCCGGTGGCCATGCGGATCAAGACCCCCTATCCGAACCTCCGCACCGGTGCCTACGACCGGAAGCTGCGCGAACGCCTCGTCGCGCTCGTCCGCGACGCCGACAGCCCGGCCAACGCGCTCTTCTCGACCGAGTTCCGGCGGACGGTCGCGGCGGACGGGACGGCCGCGCTGGAACACGGCGTGAGCCGGGCGGTGTTGGAGACCGCGCTCCAGACGGACAGCTGGCTGCGCGGCTACGGAGTGCGGATCGCCCTGTGAGCCGGGGCGCCCGGCCCGCCGCGCACGGGGGACCGTACGATCCCCGCTCGCGGCGGGCCGCGCGCCCGCCCGGTACCCCAAGACCGATGAGGAGCAACCCCGATGACCTTGACCGCCCAGAAACCGTCCCGTCTGTGGACGCCGAACTTCGGCCTCTACTTCACCGCGCGCGTCGTGTCCCAGGTGGGCGACACGATGATCCCGGTCGCCACGGCCGTCGCGATGTTCTCCCTCGGGTACGGCGTCAGCGGCATCGGGTTCGCGCTCGGCGCCTGGATGGGGGCGTTCGCGCTCTTCGTCGTCTTCGGCGGGGTCCTCGCCGACCGCTTCCACCCGAAGCCGCTGATGGTCGGCGCGGACGCGGCCCGGTTCCTGGCCCAGGGCCTGCTCGGGCTCTACCTCTGGCTCGGGCACCCGCCGCTGTGGCTCATGATCGTCGGGGCGGTGATCGGCGGAACCGCGACCGCGATGTTCCAGCCGGGCACCTCCAGCCTGGTGCCGCAGGTGGCCACCGACCCGCAGAAGGCCAACGGCGTCCTGCGGGTGAGCGAAGGCTTTGCCACGATGGCCGGTCCGGCGATCGGCGGCGCCCTGGTCGCCGCGACCTCGGCCGCCGGGGTCTTCGTCCTCGACGCCGCCACCTTCGCCGTCAGCGGCCTGTGCATGGTCGCGCTGCGGCTGCCCGCCTACGAGGTCGACCGGACCGACAGCACCCTCACCAACCTCCGCACCGGCTGGCGGGAGTTCCGGTCCCGGACCTGGCTGTGGGCGGTCATCCTGATCTGGTGGGTCCTCGGCGTGTTCGTCTGGGGCCCCATCACCCCGCTCGGCGCCGCGTCCATCATCGCCGAGCACGGCACCGCCGCCTTCGGGTACGCCGAAGCGGCCTTCGGCGCCGGCTGCGCGATCGGCGGCCTCGTCGCGATACGGGTCCGGGCCGCCCGCCCCCTCTACGCCGGCGGCGTCGCCATGCTCCTCTTCCCCTTCATGCCGCTGGCCGCGGCCCTGGTCCCGGCCCTGCCGCTGCTCATGCTCGGCTACGCCGTCAGCGGCATCGGGTGGGCCTTCTGGGGCGTCCAGTGGTCCACCACCGTCCAGACCCAGATCCCCGAGGACAAGCTCAACCGGGTCGCCGCCTACCAGGTCGCCGGCTCCATCCTCGCCGTCCCCCTCGGCCAGGTGATCGCGGGCCCCGCCAGCGGCGCCTTCGACCTCCACGCCCTGCTGCTGGTCGCCACCGCGGCCGCGCTCTGCTGCGCCCTCGCCCTCCTGGCCATCCCCGCCATCCGCGAGCTGCGCCGGACACCGGCGTAGCCCCCCCCCCGCACCTCCGCACCTCCGCACGAGCACCGCCGGACCGTCCCGCCATCCCCTCGAAGGAGCCGAACCCGTGCGCACCCCGTACCGCATGACCGTCATCGGAACCGGATACCTCGGAATCACCCACGCCGCGTGCATGGCGAAGCTGGGCTACGAGGTCCTGGGCCTGGACATCGACGAGGAGAAGATCCAGCAGCTCAACAACGGCCACCTCCCCATCTACGAGGCGGGACTGGAGGAGTTGCTGAGGGAGGGCCTCGCCGCGGGCACCCTGAGGTTCACCACCTCCTTCCAGGAGGCCGCCGCCTTCGGCGACGTCCACTTCCTGTGCCTCGGCACGCCCCAGGTCGCGGACGGATGGGCCGCGGACACCTCCCAGCTCGACGCGGCGGTCGAGGCCCTGGCCCCCCACATCGACCGGGACTGCCTGGTCGTCGGCAAGTCCACCGTCCCCGTCGGCACGGCGGAGCGGCTCGCGGCCAAGCTCGCCGACCTCGCCCCGCGGGACACCGCCGTGGACCTGGCGTGGAACCCGGAGTTCCTGCGGGAGGGGTTCGCCGTCCAGGACACCCTCGGCCCCGACCGCATCGTCATCGGCGTGCGCGGCGCATCCGCCGAGCGGACGCTGCGCGAGCTCTACGCACCCCTGGGCGACGTCCCCCTCGTGGTCACCGACTTCGCCACCGCCGAGCTCGTCAAGGTCGCGGCGAACGCGTTCCTCGCCACCAAGATCTCCTACATCAACGCCATGGCGGAGGTCTGCGAGGCCGCCGGCGCCGACGTGACGGCCCTCGCACGGGCCCTGTCGTACGACGACCGCATCGGCCGGCGGTTCCTCAGCCCCGGCATCGGATTCGGCGGCGGCTGCCTGCCCAAGGACATCCGGGCCTTCATGGCGCGCGCCGACGAACTGGGGGCGGGCGCGGCGCTGGCCTTCCTGCGCGAGGTCGACGCCATCAACCAGCGGCGCCGCACCCGCGCCGTGGACCTGGCCCGCGAGCTCGTCGGCGGCTCGCTGGAGAACCGCACCGTGGCCGTCCTGGGCGCGGCGTTCAAGCCGGAGTCCGACGACATCCGCGACTCCCCCGCGCTCGCGGTCGCGCACGCCATCCACCTGGAAGGCGGACTGGCCTCGGTGTACGACCCCGCCGCACTGGACAACGCCCGCAAGGCCCATCCCGAACTCGACTACGCGGGCTCCGCGTTGGAGGCGGCGCGCGGGGCGGACGTCGCGCTCCTGCTCACCGAGTGGAGCGCCTTCACGGAGCTCGATCCCGAGGAGTTCGGCTCGGTGATGGCCACCCGCAACATCGTCGACGGACGCAACGTCCTCGATCCCGCGGTCTGGCAGGCGGCCGCGTGGAACTACCGCGCTCCCGGACGACCCTGACCCGCCGAGCCGCCACCGCGCACGGCGCCCGCAGAACACCTCGCCACAGACCTGGAGTGCGTAAAAGTGTCCCTACTTGATCCGAGAATGCCCGGCATCATCGTCGTGAACGAGCGGTACTTCCCCGACAGCGAGCTCGTACCGGCGAACGTCGGCGCGACCTCCTTCTCCCGTTCCGTGTTGCGCTGCCTCGAAGGCGCCGGTCTCTCCGCCGGACTCATCCTCTACAAGCGGGACGAGAACCTGGAGGAGCCCCAGGTCGAGGTGGTGTTCCGGTCGGGCGCCGCGTGCGCGGTCCTGCGGTTCAACTTCGACATGAGCGAGGCCTCCGTGAGCCGGGCCATAGCCGACGCGGCGAGGACCCTGTTGGCCCGGCACGGCATGAGCGGCCAGGCGATGCTCTACTACCAGACGGACGCGCTGCTGGGCTTCCACCCGGAGGAGTTCCCGTGCTGCGTCACCCACCACGGTCCCTTCGTGTACGACTTCATCGAGCGGTTCCCCGCGGTCGCGACCGGCCGGGCGTTCGGTGGCGCCGGCAAGGCGCTGCACCTGCTCAAGCACCAGGAACTGGGCCTGAGCAAGGTGCGCACCAACGACCGCATGTTCGTCCTCCAGCACTCCGACCTGCAACGGGACCACCTGGTCAGCCGTGGCATCGACGAACGGCGGATCCGGGCGGTGCGTCCCCCCATCGCCCTGCTCGACCACTCGGAGGCCCTCGAGAGCGAGCGGCTGCGGGCCTTCGTCTCGGGCGCCGAGCTGTTGGTGTTCACCGCGGTCGCCCGGCTGGACTACTTCAAGAACGTCGAACTCCTCGTCGACGGCTGCGTCCTGGCCCGCGAGCGCGGCGTCCCCGTACGCGTCCTGGTCGTCGGGGACGACGAGGACAAGGACGTCGCGCGCAAGGAACTGGGCGCCCGCATGCCGACGGAGCACGCCGCCGAGTTCATGGCCGTCGGCAAGCTGTCCAAGCCCCAGCTCTACGCCCTGTTCCGCGAGGCGCGGTCCAACGGGATCTTCGTGTGCCCCTCGCGCTACGAGACCCTGGGCATCACCCCCCTGGAGGCCGCGCTCTCCGGCGTCTGCACCCTGATGACCGATTCCGAGAAGGTCGAGGCGCGCCGGTTCTTCCCCGAGGCCCACCGGTTCGCACCCAGCGGCGGGGGACTCGCCGACGCGATCGAGCGCGTCCACGCCGACCCGGCGGGGGTGGAACGGCTCGGCCGGGACCTCCGGGCCCGGATCGCGGCGGAGGTCTCCGAGGAGAAGTTCGCGCACGACACCCTCAGCGCCTGGGACCACTTCTCCGAAGCCGCGCAGACGCTCGCCCTCTGACCCGCGCCCCGCACCCGCACCCCGACAGGAGCAGCACCGCATGGAACCCCAGGAAGAAGAGGCGGCGCAGGCGGGTCCGGTGCACGCCGCGCACCGGCACAACCCCTACGCCTACCTGATGAGCGGCCCGCAGCTGGACGCGCTGTTGACCCGGCTGGGTCGGCGCCGGGCGGCCAGCGTACGACGGGGCGGCGCCGTGCCCCCGGAGCGGGCGCCCCGCGGGGTCTACCCGCGGCCCGACATGGCCTTCGTCGTGATGGACCCGACCGCGGGACCGTGGGTGCCCACCGAGGACGCGGTCCTCGCCACCATCACCGTGGGCCGGGGCGGCTCCGCCTTCGTGCCCTACGCGGCGGCCAAGGCCGCGGGTCACCGCAGGCTCGGCCGCAACTACGGCGAGGCGGTCCTCGTCGACCCGCACCTGTGCGGCACGGGAGCCTTCCGTTACGGCCACTCCGCGGAGGTCCGCGGCCTGATCGTCGGCGCCAGCGGCCAGAGCCCGGACCAGGACCTGTACGAGGCCGGTGCCCTCGCCATCGACCTGATCGCCGCGATAGCCGAGCTGCACCTGGCGTGGGAGGAGCGCGTCGGCCCCGGCGAGTGGTTCACGCCCGACGGCCTCCCGCCCGCCGAGCGGCCGGCGGTACCGGGCGCCTGACCCGGGCGCGACCGACCGCCGTCCGTCAGTCGGTCCCGCCGGGGTGCTCCCGCGGGGTGTGCAGGCCCGCGACGACCATGTGGACCAGCAGGTCGTATGTCTCGTCCAGCTTCTCCGGCAGTTCGAAGGCGCCGCCGGTCTCCAGCGCCGCGAAGCCGTGCACGACCGCCCGCAGGCAACGGGCCGCGTGGATGGCCGCGGAGTCCTCCAGGCCGTACGCGCGCAGCGTGGCCAGCATGATGGCGACCAGCCGCGCCCCCGCCTCGGCGGTCCGGGGCTCGGGGCGCTGGAGCATCGCCGCGTAGCGGTGCGGATGGCGGCGGGCGTAGTCGCGCCAGGCCGCCATCAGGGCCCGGACGGCCTCGTCGGAGGAGCGGCCGAGGACGGCCGCGCCGACCTCGTCCGCCATCTCGTTCATGATCCGCGCCGACAGGAGGTCGCGGAGCTCGGCCAGGCCGCGCACGTGCTTGTAGAGCGAGGGGGTCGCGACCCCGGCCCGGGCGGCCACCGCCGACAGGGTCAGCGCGGCGGGCCCGCCCTCCGGGCCCTCGTCGACGAGCCGCAGCGCGACGTCGACCACCGCGTCGGTGGACAGGGCGGCCCTAGCCACGGGCGCCGTCCTTCAGGAAGCCGAGGATCGCGGCGGCGGTCTCGGCGGGGAACTGGACGTGCGGGTAGTGGCCCGCGCCCTCGATCATCGCGAGCCGTCCCACCCCGGCGGGCAGCTGCGCCACGATGCCCTCGCCCTCGGCCCGGGGGTCGGCCCAGTCGGGGTCCAGGGTGCCCTCGACGATCAGCGCGGGGCAGCGGACGTCGGCCAGGTGGGCCCCCGCGTCGGTCGGCGCGGACATCCCCATCGCGGCCACCACGGCCATCCGCCCGGGTCGGCGCAGCTCGGCTTCGAGGGCGGCGAGGCGCGGGTCGAGCGCGGCGGCGGCCATCCCCGGGTGGGCGTGGCGCAGGTACCGCTTCCACAGGCCCACGCTGCGCAGCAGCCCCGTCCCCATGAGCAGCAGCATGCCCTTGCGGTAGCGGGCCCGGCCGACCAGGGCGCCGAGGTCGGGCTTCTGGGCGCGGGTGAAGGGGCTGATCTCGACGATCGCGCGGACCAGCTCGGGCTCCCGGGCCGCCGCGATGGTGGCGGAGCCGCCCGCGAAGGAGTGGCCCACGAGGACGGCGGGGCCGCCGCCCAGGTGGCGCACGAGCGCGAGCAGGTCGCCGGCCGTGTCGGTCCGGGTGTACGCCGCCCACCCGGCGTCGGACTCCCCGTGCCCGCGCAGGTCGGTGCGGGCGACCCGGTGGCCGGCGGCCAGCAGGAGCTCGGCCAGCGCGTCGTAGGCCCCGCGGTGGTCGCCCATGCCGTGGGCCAGGACGACCAGCGGGCCCTCGCCCGTGACCTCGTACGCCAGCTGCCCGCCGTCGACCTTCAGGAATTCGGTCATCGCCCTGCCCTCTTCCGTCGTCCCGCACCACCCGCGCACACCCTGCGGGCTAATCTCCGTTGCTATTAAGCTAATGGTATTAGCCGACAGGGTCAAGGGGCTCGCGGCGGCTCACCCCAGGTCCTCCCGCAGGGCGGCTTCGAGGAGGGCGCCGTGTCCCGCCACGGTGGGGTCGGCGTAGAAGGCGGAGAGCGGGGTCCGCGTCCCCAGGTCGCGCCCCAGGTCCTCGACCACCGTGAGCGCGAGGAGGGAATGGCCGCCCAGCGCGAAGAAGTCCGCGTCGGGCCGGTCCACGGGCAGGCCGAGCGCCGCGGACCAGGCGTCGGCCACCACCTGTTGCACCGGCGACAGGGGTGTCGGCGCCGCGACCTCGTCGGCGGCGGGCCGGTAGTCGGCGCCGGGCCGGTAGCCGGTGCGGACCGGTGGGAGCGGGTCCCGCGCCAGCGCGCGGCGGTCGGCCTTGCCGTTGCCGGTCAGCGGGAGGCCGTCGGTCACCACCCAGGTGCCGGGCACCAGAGGGGCGGGCAGCAGCGCGGACACGTGATCGCGCAGGTCGACGGTGTCGCAGCGGGCACCGGCCTCCGGGACGACGAAGGCGGTCAGTCGGGCGTCCTCCACCGACGACCGGCGGACGACCACGACCGCCTCGCGGACCCCGGGATGGCGCAGCAGGGCGTGCTCGACCTCGCCCGGCTCGATCCGGTGGCCGCGCACCTTGACCTGCTCGTCGGTGCGGCCGTGGAAGACGAGGGCGCCGTCGGCGCGGACCGAGACCAGGTCGCCGGTGCGGTAGAGCCGGACCTCCTCCGGGGTGCTCGGCGCGACGAACCGCTGCGCGGTCAGCGCGGGCTGGGCCACGTACCCGGCGGCCAACCGCGCTCCGCTGAGCCAGAGTTCGCCGGTCGCGCCCCGCGGCACCGGACGCCGCCGCCCGTCCAGGACGTGCGCACCCGCCCCGGGCAGCGGGTGCCCGATGGGCGGCGCACCGGCGCAGTCGGCGTCGTGGACCCGGTGGGACGTGGCGAAGGTGGTGGCCTCCGTGGGCCCGTACGCATTGACCAGCTCCAGGTCGGGGCGCAGGCGCAGGACCCGGCGGGCGTGGGCGCCGGAGAGCTCCTCCCCGCCGGTCACCACCGTCCGCACGAGCCCGAACAACGCCGAATCCCGCACGGCCAGGTGGTGGAAGAGGCTCGTGGTGAGGAAGACGACGTTGGCGCCCAGGTGCGCGGCCTCGGTCGCGAGGTGCTCGACGGCGGGCCGCCCGGTGGCGCACACGACGACGCTCGCGCCGTGCGCGAGCGGGGCCCACACCTCGAAGGCCGCGGCGTCGAAGGCCATGGGGGAGTGGAACAGCATCCGGTCGCCCGGCCGCAACGGGTCGCAGGGCAGCCCGGTGGCCATCGACTCCACGCCCCGGTGGGTGAGGGCCACCCCCTTGGGCCGCCCGGTGGAGCCGGAGGTGTAGAGGACGTAGGCCGTCGCGTCGGGGTCGTACGGCGCGGGCCCCACCACCGCGGCGAGCGCGCCCGGATCGCGCGGCAGGACCGGGGCCGGGGGCAGCGGCAGGCGGTCCTCGGCGGCGACGGGGGAGTCGGCGAGCAGAGCGGCGTCGCCGACCGTCAGGGCGGCGCCGGTCTCCCGCAGCGTCATGGTGAGGCGCTCGTCGGGGTGGTCGGGATCGAGCGGTACGTAGTGACCACCGGCCCACCACACGGCGAGCTGGGCCACCACGGCCCGTACCGAATGCGGCACCAGCAGCCCGACGGCCGAGCCCGGGCCGACCCCGCGCGAGCGCAGCACCTTCGCCAACTCGGCGGCGCAGTAGATGAGTTGGCCATAGGTGAGGTCGTGCCGACCGTCGTGCACCGCGAGGGCGTCGGGGTCGGCCAGGGCGTGCGCGGCCACCCGGGCCGCGATGCCGGCCGGGGGGAGGGGGTCAGGGGACATGCGGGTTCCTCGATGCCGAAGGGAAGCGGGAGGGGGCGGGGGCGGGGGAGCGTGCGTCATGCCAGGCCCATCGCCCGGGCCACGATGACCTTCTGGATCTCCGAGGTGCCCTCGATGATCGTCATCATCCGGACGTGCCGGTACAGGTACTCCAGCGGATGGCCGCGCACCCAGCCGCCCGCACCGTGCACCCGCAGGCTGCGGTCCACCACGCGGACGGCGGTCTCCGAGCTGGTCAGCTTGGCGAGCGCCGCGTGCTCCGGCGCCTCCGTCCCCCCGTCCACCAGCCGGGCGCAGGCCAGCGTGAGCAGCTTGGCCGCCTCCACCTCCGCGCGGCTGGTCACCAGGTGTTCCTGGACGTGCTGGTAGGACCCGATGCGCGCGCCGAAGGCCCGGCGTTCGCGGGCGTGCGCGAGGCCCAGCTCCAGGGCGTACTCGGCGATGCCGTTGCACTGCGCGGCCACCACCAGGCGCCCGCGCGAGAGGCTGTCCATCCCCTGGCCGAGGGCCGCGCCGATGCCCGGCGCACCGCCGACCACCGCGTCGGCGCCGAGCCGTACGTCGTCCAGCAGCAGCTCGAAGAGCGGCTCGCCCGACATGCCCGCGAAGCGCTGGCCGATCCGGAGCCCCGGGGTGTCCATGGGCACGATGAAAGCCGTGGGCCCGCCGCCCGGATCCGCGCCGCCCGGCCTCCCGTCGCCGTCGCCGTCCCCGTCCCCGTCCCCGTCCCCGTCCCCGTCGAGCGGGACGGTCGCGATGACCAGCGCGAAATCGGCGCGGTCGGCGTGGCTCACGAAGGTCTTGCGCCCGGACAGGGTCCAGCCGCCGTCCCCGGTGCGCCGCGCCGTGGTGGCGAGGGCGAAGGCGTCCGACCCGGCCTCCGGTTCGGTCAGCGCCAGGCACCGCAGCGCCTCCCCCCGGACCAGCGGGGCGAGGTAGCGCTCGACCTGCTCCGGGGTACCGGCCCGCAGCAGCGGGCTGGGCCCGTCGGAACCGGCCAGGGCGTACGGCGCCAGCGGGCAGCCGCTCGCACCCGCCGCGTGGTGCAGCTGGACGACGGCCGAGAACGGCAGGTCCGAGCCCCCGAGTCGCTCGGGATGGTCCCCGGCGTAGAAGCCGAGGGCCGCCGAGCGCCGCCGCACCCAGTCGCGCAGCTCGGTCGGCGCCGCATCGCAGTCCTGCGGCAGCTCGGCCGCCAGCGGGACCAGCTCCCGGGCGATGAACGACCGGAAGGAGGCGGTCAGTTCGCCGTGCTCGTCCTCCAGGACGGAGGACGGCGACACCGGACGGCCGGTCGGGGTCGCTCGCGCCGCGGTCACCGCCGCGCCCGCCCGTCGAACGTCCGGAGCGCCGCGGCCTGATCGGTCAGGACCGGGTGGCGCAGCAGGATGTGCAGGGGTGGGCGCCGGTGGCCCAGCCTCGGCGCCAGCCAGGCGGAGAGCCGGGCGACCAGCAGCGAGTGCCCGCCGACCTGGAAGAAGTGCGAGGACGGGGTGAAGCGGTCGTGCCCCAGCACGTACCGCCAGCCTTCCCCGAGCACCTCCAGGACCGGATCGCCCGTCCCCGCCGTCCCCGCCGTCCGTTCGGCCCGGTCCCGCGCCGCATCGCCCGCGCGGGCCCGCCCGGCCTCGGCCGCCAGCCGCGCCAGCCGCACCCGGTCGGGCTTGCCGCCCGCCAGGACGGGGATCGCGTCGAGCTCCAGCCACTGGCCGGGCACCAGCGCGGCGGGCAGCCGCGCGCTCAGCGCCCGGTGCAGGGCGGCCTGGTCCACCGCTTCGGCGCCGGTGCGCAGGAAACCCACCAAGCGGGGGCCGGCCGGTGGTCCGGGGTCCAGGACCACCGCGCACGGCCGCCCCGCCAGCTCGGCCGAGGCGGCGGCCTCGACCTCCTCCAACTCGATCCGGTAGCCGCGCAGTTTGACCTGGTGGTCCCGGCGCCCGAGGAAACGCAGCCGGCCGTCGCGGTCACGGTGGCCGAGGTCGCCCGTCAGGTACACGCGGGCGCCGCCGAGCGCGTCGACGCTCACGAAGCGCCCCGCGGTGCTCGCGTCGTCGCCCAGGTACCCGTCCGCCAGGCCCGCACCGCCGATGGCGAGCTCACCGACCGCCCCCGGCGGCAGCGGGTAGCGGCCCGAACCGTCCAGGACGTGCACGGTGACGCCCGGCAGCGGCGTCCCGAGCGGGACCTCCCCGCCCTCCGCGAGGTCCTGCGCCGTGACCTCCTGCACGGTGGACGTGATCGTCGCCTCGGTCACCCCGTAGGCGTTGAGGACGGTGACGGAAGGCGCGCCCGCGCCGCCGACGGCCGCGAACAGCGGCGCGAGCGAGGCGGCGGGCAGCCGCTCGCCGCCGACCACGAGCAGCCGCGGCGTCCACAGGCCCTCGGCGAGCACCGCGCACAGCTCCTCCCGCACGGCCAGCAGGTAACTGGTCGGCAGGTTGGCGACGGAGATCCGCCGCGCGGCCAGTACGGCGCCCAGCTCGGCCCCCGTCGGGACCTCCCGGTGCGGCAACACCAGGCAGGCCCCGGCCAGCAGCGCGGGCAGCACCTCTTCCAGCGCCACGTCGAACGAGGGCTGGGCGAAGAGCAGCACCCGGTCGTCGGCCGTCAGCGCGAACCGCGCGGCGACCGCCGCCGCGTGGTGCGCGAGCGCCGCGCGGCCCACCACGACCGGCTTGGGCGGCCCGGTCGAACCCGAGGTGTGGATGACGTACGCCGCCCCCTCGATCGGCGCCGCCGCCCGCGCGTCCGGGAAGTCCGGGGCGGCGCCGGCGGCGCGCGGGTCGTCGAGCAGTGCCAGGGGGATGCCCCGGGCCGGAAGCCCCGCCGCGCTCTCGCGGGTGGCCAGCACCAGCGCGGGCCGCAGCCGCTCCAGCAGCGCCTCCAGTCGGGCGGCCGGATCGGCGGGGGACAGCGGGCAGTACACCGCGCCCGTCCGCAGGCACGCCAGCAGGGTGACCACCGAGTCCACCCCGCGCGGCAGTACGGCCGCCACCGGCATCCCCGCGGTGACACCGGCCGCCCGCAGCCGCTCGGCCAGCGCCGCGACCTCGTGGTCCAGGGCGGCGTAGGTCAGCGACCGGGCGCCCGCGACGAGCGCGGTCGCCCCGCGCGGGTGCCCGGCGAGCAGGTGGGCCAGGTCGGGAAGGTCCGCGGCGGGATCGGCGCCGGGGGCGGGTCCGGGGGCGGGATCCGGGTCGGGTGCGGTGGGGGAGAGGGCGGCCAGGGCCGCACCGGGTGCGGCGAGGTAGGCGCGCAGCAGGGCGAGGAACCGCTCGGCGAGGAGCGCGACGGTGTCCTCGGCGAAGAGGTCCCGGTCGTAGTCCCACACCAGGGTCATCCCGGCGGCGCCGGGCCGCTGACCGCCGCTGCCGCCGAGCGTGCGACGGTCGTCGGGCAGCAGCACCACGTCCAGGTCGAACCGGGTGGTGCCGGTGTTGAACCCCTCGAAGAGGGTGATCTCCAGCTCCGGCAGGTCGATCCGCGGGAGCGGGGCGTCATGGGCGCTGAACATCACGCTGAAGAGCGGATTGGCCACCCCGTCCGTGTGCAGCCCGAGGTCGCGGGTCAACTCCTGCACGGGTAGCTGCTGGTGGGGCAGGCACCGGACCAGGGTCTCGGTCACCTCGTCGACGAGCTCGCGCGCCGGGGCGCCCGGATCGGGCCGCAGCCGGACCGGGATGGTGTTGACGAACATCCCGATCGTCCTCTCGTGGCCCTCCGGGCGGTTGCCGACGGCGGTGCCCACGACGAGGTCGGCGCGGCCGCTGTGCCGCCGCAGCAGCTCGGCGAAGAGCGCCATCAGGGTGGTGAAGGGGGTGTGCCCCTCGGCCCGGCTGCGCGTGCGCAGCCGGTCGGCGAGGTCCGCCCCGACGGCCTGGCGTAGCTGGGCCCCCGCGTGGCGGCGCCGTACGCCCGGCCGCGCCAGCCCCGGCAGCGGCAGGTCGAAGGCGGCTCCCGCCAGCTGCTCGCGCCAGAACTCCAGCCCGGCGGAACGCCGTTCGCCCGCGCCTCGGCCGCTGATCCGGTCGAGGTGCTCCTCGTACGAGCGCGTCGCCCGCGGCGTCGGCTCCGCGTCGGTCCGGGCGCCGGTCCGGGCGCCGGGCAGCAGCCGGGTGCGGTAGCCGGTGAACACGTCGTGCAGCAGGGTCGTGAAGGAGTGCCCGTCGTGGATCAGGTGGTGCTCCACGTGGACGATGCGGTGGTGCCGGGTGGCGAGGCGCACCAGGAGCCAGCGCATCAGCGGGGCCTCGGTCAGGTCGAAGGGCCGGTCGGCCTCGGCGCGCAGCAGCTCGGCGAAGGCGCCCTCGGGGTCGGTGCGCCCGCTGACGTCGGCGCGGCCCACCCGGGGTCCGGCGTGCTCGTTCACGCGCTGGCGCGGCAGGTCGCCGGGGTCGCCCGGCACCAGTTCGAGGCGCAGGCCGCGGTGTCGGGCGAAGGTCTCGGCCAGGGCGTCGCCCAGGGCCTCCTCGTCGAGGGGGCCCCACAGGTCGATGGTGGCGGTGAAGTGGTAGGCGTGGCTGCCGGGCGACATCTGCTCGTGCAGCCAGACGATTTCCTGGGACGGGGACAGCTCGAACATGGTCGGTTCGCGCTCCTCTGCCGAGAGGGATGAACGGATGGACGGCTGGGGTGGACGTGCGTGCGGGCGCGCCGCAGGGGACTTCCGGTGGGCCGGAGGTCCGGGGTGCGGCGGTGGGGGAGGGCGGGGCGGGCGGAGCCTCAGGCGCCCGGCGGCAGCGCGGCGAGCAGCGCGGTGAACGCCGCCTCGGGCGCCCCGTCCGGGAAGGCGGCGCGCTCCCAGGCCATGCGGACCCGGGCGTCCGCGCCGTGTGCGAGCGCGACGGTCAGCGGGGCCTGGAGCGGCCGCCCGTCGACGTGGGTCTCGACTCCGGTCACCGCGCCGAGGCGCAGGGCGGGCCGCAGGCCGCGGTCCTCGAAGGTGAGCAGGCCGTCGAAGCGGCCGGGCCACGGCAGGCCCGCGCGGCGGGCCGCGCGCACGATCTCGTCGAAGGGCGTGTCGGCGTGTTCGAGGTCGGCGCACCACGGCTCGACGACGGCGTCCGCGTCCGTGCCCGCGCGGTGGCCGGTGGTGGGCGGGGCCAGGAACGGGACGGTGTTGAGGAAGGCGCCGACCACGTCCTCGGCGCCTTCCGGGCGGCCGCCCCAGGCGTAGCCGAGCAGGGGTGCGGGGCCCCGCGGGCCGCGCCCGTACAGGACCCGCGCGGCGCGGTCGCAGGCGGCGAGCAGGGCGGGGAAGCGCAGGGCCGTGCCGCCTCCCCGGCCGGGGTCGCCCCCGCCCGGGCGGCCGGGCAGCCGTGCGGACAGGACGTCGCTGCCCCCGTCGGCCGCCCCGGGCGCACCGGCGCGGCCGTCCGCCGCGGCGAGGCCGGACAGCCGGTCGGCCCAGTGGGCCAGGGCGGCGGGCCCGGAGGCCGCCTCCTCCCTCGCCAACTGGGCGTGCACGGCCCCGCGGTAGGCGCACAGCGCCTCCCGCGCCCGGGCGGCGGGCAGGTCGTCCGGGCCGAGGCCGTGGGTGTAGCCCTCGGAGAGGTCCGCGATGATCCGGCCGATGGACCGCTCGTCGCAGACCGCGTGGTCCATGACGAGGGCCAGTACCTCGTGCTCCTCCCCGCCCTCCCCGCCGTCGGCGGGGGCCAGCAGCAACCGCAGCGGCGGCCCCTCGCCCCACCCGGCGAGCGCCGCCGGCAGCAGCTCACCGGCCCGGGCGCCACCACCCCCCTCGCCCTCGCCCCTTCCACCGGGTGCGCGGTCCGGTCCGCCGAGCCGGGCGACGTACGCCCCCGGCTCCTGCGGGCCGCCCGGCAGCAGGACCGGTACGCCGCCCAGGACCGCGGGTCGGCTCCGCAGCACGGGATGACCTGCGGCGACGTACGCGGCGGCCGCGTCGAGGCGCCGCGGGTCGAGGGAGTTGCGGGGGAAGCGGAAGAAGAGCGGGACGAGGTCGGCCCGGCCGTGCGGGGAGAGGTGGCGGGCGAGCAGGAAGCGGCGCTGGGCGCCGGTCACGGGGAGGGGACGGTCGGCGTCGGCGGCGGCGCCGGACGCACGGGATCGGTAGCGGTCGAGGTACTGGGTGGTGATGGTCCACACCTGTGAACGGGTCGTGAACATGTGACCGACCATTCGCTCGCGCCATGGAATGGTCAAGACGGACCGGGCGCTTTTGGACAGGTTTTCGGTGATCGGCGGCCCGTTCGGACATGTCCGGTTCCGGTCGGCCGGAAGGGGGCGGCCGAAGCCCCGGCGGGCCCGGTCGGCCAAACAGGCCCAAAGCCCTGATCTTTGGCGTAATGCCAACTATGCGGCGAATGGCCGGTATTCATCGCTCTGGCCCGTTTTTGGGCTGCTCTGGCGCAAGGTCCAGAAGTCCGTACGCTACGGTAACTTCGCTTTCTGTTACCAGTTGGCACCCCCCACCCCACCCTTTCCGCGCGGCCGTCGCGGCAGTCGACGCTGCCCCCGACGCGTCCGCGCACGCTCGTCCAGCACTGGAGATCACGTGAGTACGACCGAGCGCGGCAGCCGGTTGGAGGCCCTCGGGGCCCACATACCGGCGGGCACGCTGACCACCCGGGACCTGATCGGACGGACCGAGAGCCTCCGCGGCGTGGACGTCCAGCGGATCACCGGAGTCGTGGAACGCCGGGTCGCGGACCCCGATCCCACCGAGGGCGAGGACTCCTTCGGGATGGCCCTGTCGGCCGCCCGCGACGCCCTGGCCGTCTCCCGCTACGGGGCCGCCGACCTGGACGTCGTCATATCGGCGTCCATCACCCGCTTCAAGGACGGCGGCCGCTTCGCCTTCGAACCGTCCTTCGCCGGCGCGCTCGCCCGGGAGCTGGGGGCGCGGACCGCGATCCACTTCGACGTCTCCAACGCCTGCGCGGGCATGATGACCGGCGTCTACGTCCTCGACCGGATGATCCGGTCCGGAGCCGTCCGCAACGGCCTGGTGGTCAGCGGCGAGCAGGCGACCCGCGTCGCCGACACCGCCGCCCGCGAGCTGAGCGACTCCTACGACCCGCAGTTCGCCTCGCTCTCCGTCGGCGACTCGGGCGCCGCCGTGATCCTGGACCGGGCCACCGACGAAGCCGACCGGATCCACTACGTCGAGATGCTCACCTGCTCGGAGTACTCGCACCTGTGCATGGGCATGCCCAGCGACCGGACCGAGGGCATCGCCCTCTACACGGACAACAAGAAGATGCACGACAAGGACCGGCTCGCCCTGTGGCCCCGGTTCCACCAGGACCTGTTGGCCAAGGCGGGCCGTGACTTCGCGGCGGAGGACTTCGACTACGTCGTCCAGCACCAGGTCGGCACCCGCTTCATCGACTACGTCAACGCCACCGGGGAGCGGGAGTTCGGCGTCCCGATGCCCACCTCCCTCGCGGTCGTGGAGCGGTTCGGCAACACCGCGACCACCTCCCACTTCCTCACCCTGCGCGAACACCTGCGGGCGGGCACCGCCCGCACCGGTTCCACCTTCCTGCTGGTCCCCGCCGCCTCCGGCGTGGTGACCGGCGCCCTGTCCGCCACGATCACGAACATGGGGGTCTGAGCCATGGGCATGGTCATCACCACCGCGGCCACCGCACGTCCCGACACCGAGAACCCGGCCCACAGCACGGCCGGAACCGCGGCCGACAGCACCGCCGGAACCAGCACCGTCGTCCTCGCGGGGCGCGCCGCACGCGACTGCCTCAGCCGCGCGGGGCTCGCCCCCTCCTCCGTCGGCGTCCTCGTCAACGTCGGCGTCTACCGAGAGTCGAACACCTTCGAACCGGCCCTCGCCGCCCTGGTCCAGAAGGAAGCGGGCATCAGCCTGGACTACCTCGCCGACCCCGCCCCGGCCTTCTCCTTCGACATGATGAACGGCGCCTGCGGGGTGCTGGCCGCCGTACAGGTCGGCCAGGCGCTCCTCGACACCGGCAGCACCGAACGCCTCCTGATCACCGCGGCCGACGTGCACCCCGGCGGCGACGCGCGCCGCGACCCCGACTACCCCTACGCCGACCTGGCGGGCGCCTGGCTGCTGGGGCGCGGCGCCGACCCCGACAGCGGGTTCGGTCCCGTACGCCACTACGCCCCCGAGGGCCCGGTCGGCACCGAGGGCTATCTCGACACCACCCGCATGGGCAGCGGCGGACGCGCCCTGATCACCGTCCGGCGCGAACCCGGCCACGGCGCCCGCCGCAGCGCCCTCGCCGCCGCCGCGGTCGCCGACTACGCGCGGGAGTTCGACCTCGACCTCTCCCGCACCCTCGTCATCGGACCGCCCGGGGCGGAGCCCGAGCCGGAGCCGGGGACCGAGCCGCACACCGCCGCCCCCGTGCTCGGCTACCTGCGCGCGCTGGAGGCCGGACGGCCCCGGGACTGCGACCGGTTGCTCTTCGTCAGCGTCGGCGCGGGCCCCGTCGTGGTCTGCGCGAGCTACACCCCCGAGGGCTGGTGAAGCGCGTGTACGCGGACCTCGACACGGGGACGGGCACCGGCCTCGGCGCGGCGCCGGGCGCCGAGGGCCTCGCCGACCACCTCGCCCGCAACGCCGCGGCCTTCCCCGACCGGGCCGCCGTCGTCCACCCCGAGCCCGGCGCACTCGAACCGGACGGCCGCCCCCGCTACCGGACCGTCACCTACGGGCAGTTACAGCGCTCGGTCGAGGACCTCGCCCACGGCCTGGCCCGGGCCGGGATCACCCGCGGCACCAAGACGGTCCTGATGGCACCGCCCGGCCCCGACCTCTTCGCCCTCGCCTTCGCGCTCTTCCGGCTCGGCGCCGTCCCCGTCGTCGTCGACCCCGGCATGGGCCTGCGCCGGATGCTCCACTGCTACCGGGCCGTCGGCGCCGAGGCGTTCATCGGACCGCCGCTCGCCCACCTCGTGCGCGTGCTCGGCCGCCGCACCTTCGCCGCCGTACGGATCCCCGTCACGCTCGGCCGCGGCCTGCTCGGCACCCGCACCGGCGCCTTCGGCGCGCACGCCCTCGCCCGGCTGCGCACCCTGACCGGACCGCGCACCGCCCCCGCCCCCGTCGGCGGCGACGACCTGCTGATGATCGGGTTCACCACCGGGAGCACCGGGCCCGCCAAGGGGGTCGAGTACACCCACCGCATGGCCCTCTCGATCGCCCGCCAGATCGAGGCCGCCCACGACCGCAGCCGCGACGACACCTCGCTCGTCACCCTCCCCTTCTACGGGCTGCTCGACCTCGTCTACGGCTCCACCCTCGTCCTCGCCCCGCTGGCCCCGGCCAAGGTTGCCCAGGCCGACCCCGAGCTGCTCGTCGACGCGCTGGAACGCTTCGCCGTCACCACGGTCTTCGCCTCGCCCGCCCTGCTGCGCAACCTCGCCGACCACCTCACCGCCCACGAGGGCGAGCACCCCCTGCCCGACCTGCGCTGCGTCGTCTCCGGCGGCGCGCCCGTGCCCGACGCGGTGGTCGCCCGGCTGCGCGCGGTCCTGGACGAGAAGGCCCGCATCCACGTCACCTACGGGGCCACCGAGGTGCTGCCGATCACCTCGATCGAGTCCGAGGACGTCCTGGGCGAGCGGGCGGCCCGGACCGCCGAGGGCGCCGGCACCTGCGTCGGGCGGCCCGTCCCCGGCACCCGGGTGCGCATAGCCCCCGTCACCGACGGCCCCTTGCCCCGGCTGCCGTCCGACGCGCCCCCGCTGCCCGCGGGACGCATCGGCGAGATACTCGTCGCGGGCGAGTCCGTCAGCCCGCGCTACCACGGCGACCCCCGCGCCGACGCCCTGCACAAGACGTACGAGGACCCGGCCGACGGCGTCGGCGCACCCGTCGTCTGGCACCGCACCGGCGACCTCGGCCACCTCGACGCCGACGGCCACCTCTGGTTCTGCGGGCGCAAGGCGCAGCGGGTCCGCACCGACGGCCAGGACCTGCACACCGTGCGCTGCGAGGGGATCTTCAACGCCCACCCGCTGGTGCGCCGCAGCGCGCTGGTGGGCGTGGGCACGGGAGACGGGCCCGGGGCCCGCCGCCCCGTCATCTGCGTGGAGACCGCGCACCCGCTCGACCCCGCCGCCTGGCAGGAACTGACCCTCGAACTGCGCACCCTGGCCGCCGCCCACGCGCCGACCGAGCCGATCGAGGAGTTCCTGCGCCACCCGGCCTTCCCCGTGGACGTCCGGCACAACGCCAAGATCGGCCGCGAGGAGCTGGCCCGCTGGGCCGAGCGGCGGTTGGCGCCCCCCGCGCCGCCGTGGTCGCGCGAACGAGCCGCGCGGCTCGTCCCGCTCGCCGGTTGGACGTACCTGGTGGGCGGCGCCGTCTGGGCGGCCACCGCGGGCGCCCCCGACGTGCCCGTGCTGCGCTGGCTGTGGTGGACCGACGCCGTGCTCAGCACCGTCGGCCACGCCGTCCAGATCCCCCTGGCCCTGCCCCGCGGCCGGGCCGCCGGATACGGCCGCGGGGCCACCGTCGCGCGCACGATGCTCTACGGCGCCACCTGGTGGCGGGCCCTGTGAGGATCCTGATCACCGGAGCCACCGGCTTCCTCGGCGGCCACCTCGCCGACGCCTGCCTGCGCGAGGGGCACACCGTACGCGCCCTGGTGCGGCCCGGCGCCGACACCGCACGGCTGCGCGACCTGCCCGGACTCGAACTGGCCGTCGGCGACCTCGGCGACCCGCGGTCGCTGCGCGCGGCCGCCGGGGGCCAGGACGTCGTCCTGCACAGCGCCGCGCGGGTCGTCGACCACGGCACCCACGCGCAGTTCCACGAGGCGAACGTCGCCGGGACCCGGCGGCTGCTCACCGCGGCGCGGGCCGCGGGCGCCCACCGCTTCGTCTTCGTCTCCAGCCCCAGCGCGCTGATGCGCGTCCGCGAGGGCGACCGGCTCGGCCTCGACGAGAGCGTGCCCTACCCCACCCGGTTCCTGCACCCCTACAGCGCCACCAAGGCCCGCGCCGAGCAGGACGTACTCGCCGCCCACACACCGGAGTTCACCACCTGCGCGCTGCGCCCGCGCGGCATCTGGGGCACCCGGGACCGCGCGGGATTCCTGCCGACCCTGATCGGCGCGATGCACGCGGGACGGCTGCCCGACCTCTCGGGCGGCAAGCGCGTCCTGGTCTCCCTGTGCCACAGCGACAACGCGGTCGACGCCTGCCTGCGGGCCGTGACGGCCCCCGCCGAACGCGTGGGAGGCAAGGCGTACTTCGTCGCGGACCGCGAGGTGACCGACCTGTGGGCCTTCCTGACCCGGGTCGGCGCCGAGTTCGGCTGCGCGCCGCCGACGCCCCGCGTCCCGCTCCCGGCGGGGCGCGCCCTGGCCGCCACCGTCGAAACCCTGTGGCGGCTGCGCCCCGGCCCGGGCCGCACCGCCCCGCCGCTGAGCCGCTACGCCCTGGCCCTCCTCACCCGGTCCACCACCTACGACACCTCCGCCGCCCGCCGCGACGTCGGCTACGAGGCCCCCCGCAGCCAGGCCGAGGGCCTGAGCGAACTCCTGCCCTGGGTCCACGCCCTGGGCGGCCCCCGCTCCTGGAACCGCCCCTCCGCGCCCCGACCGACCCCCCGAGGGGACACCTCACGATGACCGAACCGATGACCGACCCGTCGACCGCCCCCGAGGCCGACCCGGCCCCCGGGACCGGGCACCCGGCCGACCGAGCGACCGACTCCCCGGCGCGGCCCGCCCCTGGGCCGGTGGCCGGGCGAGCGGCCGGGCGAGCGGCCGGGCCCGCGACGGGCCGTGTGGGCGACGTGCCGGCCGGGTCCGTGGTCGGGGCGTCTGCTGCGGCGCGGGTCGAGCCCGTGGCCGGGCGGGTGGCCGGGCGGGCCGGGGAGCCCGCGCGCGAGCCGTCGGCCGGTTCCGTGGCCGGGCGCCGGGCCACGGAACCCGCCGCGCCGGACGCCGGGGCCGGGCGGGGCGCTCGTAGCGCGTCCGCTGCGGCCACCGCGCCGCGAGGGCCCTGGTACCGGCGGCCCGTTTCCGCCACCGAGCGGCTGTACCTGGCCGCGGGGGACCCCCGGGGGGACATGGCCCTGCGGATCGTCGTCGAGGGGGAGGGCCTGCCCGACCCCGATGACCTGCGGGCCGCGCTGGCCCGGGCCGCCGGGTCCTGCCCGGGGTCGGCCCTGGTCGCCGCCGACGGGCTGTGGCGGGCCGAGGGGCCCCCGCCGCGCGTGCGGTTCGCCGCGCCCGCGGACCCGTACGACGGCGTGCTCGACGCCGCCGTGCTCACCGGGCACACGGACCCCACCGATCCGCCCGGCTGCGAGGTCCTGGTCGTCCCCGGCCTCGACCCGGCCCGCTGCACCCTCGTCTTCAGCGCCTCGCACGCCCTGATGGACGGTCACGGCGCCCTGCTCTGGGTCCGGGAGGTCTTCCGCGGCCTGCGCGGCGACGGACCCCGCCCGGCGGCGGACCCCGAGACCGACCAGGGCCTGCTGCGCCGCCTCGGCTGCCGGGACCGGCGCCCGACCGAGGCACCGAACAGCTCCTCGCCGCTGGCCCGGGGCGATCGGGGCCCCGAGCGCACCCTCTGGCTGCGCCGGACCCTGCCCGGACACCACCCCGCCCTCACCGCCCGCCTCGCACAGGCCCTCGCCGACACCACCGGGCGCCCCGCGCGGGTCATGGTCCCGGCCGACCTGCGCCGCTACGACCCCGACCTGGCCGCCACCGGCAACCTCACCCTGCCCCTCTTCCTGGACCTGCGCCCGGGGACCGAGTGGACCGTCGCGCACACCGAGCTGCTGACGGCGCTGGCCGAGGGGCGCGAGTGCGCCACCGGTTTCGAGAGCGCCGCGGCGCGGCTCCCGCGGGCCGTCACCGCCCTGTTGCTGCGCGGCGCCCAGGCCGTCGCGACCCGCACCGACCGGTACCTGGCCACCGCCGTCGTCTCCCACCTCGGCCGCCTGGACCTGCACGACTACCGGGGCGGCGGCTTCACCGCCACCGCCGTGCACGCCCTGCCCGTCCACGCGCCCCTGGTGCCCGTCTCCCTGGTCGCCGCCGAGACCGGTACGGGATCGGCGGGCACGGCCCGCACCGAGGTGACGATGGGCGTGCGCGGCGGCCCCGGTCTCGCCGAGCGCGCGGCCTTCCTCCTCGACGCCACCCTGGCCCGGCTGACCGGCCCGGCCGCGACCCCCGCCGCCTTCGCCCGGCCCGCCGCCCCGCAGGTCGTCCTGCCGCGGTCCGTGTCCCCGAAGGCCGCCGCGGCCGCCGACTCCCGCGACGCCGACCCGCGGACCGTCGATCGGGCCCCCGGGTCCGGGTCCACCGTCGTGGACCTCTTCCGGGCGCGGGCCGCCCGTACGCCCCGCGCCCCCGCCCTCGACGGGCCCGAGGGCCCGGTGAGCTACGCCGCGCTCGACGGACGTTCCGACGCCGTCGCCGCCGCACTGCACGCCCGCGGCATCGGCCGGGAGGACCGGGTCGCCCTGGTCGTCGACCGTTCCCCGGCCGGGGTCGCCGCCCTGTGGGGGATCCTCAAGGCGGGCGCCGCCTACCTGCCGCTGGACCCGGCCCACCCCGACGCGCGGATCGAGGAGGTCCTGCGGGACTCCGGCGCGCGGCTGTGCCTGACCCGACGTCACCTCCTGGACCGGCTCGACCGGTTCGCCCCCTGCCCCGCCCTCGCGGTCGAGGACGTGCCCGACCTGCCCGACGGCACGCCGCCGCCCGGACCCGGCCCCGCCGCCGGGGACCTCGCCTACGTCATGCACACCTCCGGCTCCACCGGCCGCCCCAAGGGCGTACAGATCGAGCACGGCAGCCTCGTCGGCTTCGTCCGCTGGATGACGGACGTCTGCCGGGTCACCGACACCACCCGCTTCGGCTTCATCTCCTCCTACGCCTTCGACATCTCCTGCTTCCCGCTGTTCCTGCCCCTCCTCGCGGGCGGTACGGCCGTCCTCGCACCCGGCGCCCCCTCGCGCGCCGTGCTGCGCCGCCTGGTCACCGAACACCGGGCCGACACCCTCGCCCTGACCCCGTCCCACCTGCCGCTGCTCACGTCGGACCCGGGCCTGCGCACCCTGCTGCTCGGCGGCGAGACGCTCACCCCGGCCGCCGCGCGCGCGGCCCGGGCCGCCTTCGGCCCGGACTGCCGGATCATCAACGGCTACGGTCCCACCGAGGCCACCGTCGGCTGCCTCGCCCACGTCGTGGGCGACGAGGACCTCGCCGAGGGCGCCACGGACGTCCCGCTCGGCCTGCCGGGCCCGTACGCCCGCGTCGACCTCGTCGCGGCGGACGGCGCCCCCGTCACCGGCGCGTCGGGTGAGACCGGCGAGATCGTCGTCAGCGGCCTCCAGGTCGCCCGCGGTTACCTCGGCGCCGCGCCCGACGACCCCGGCTCACCCTTCACCACGCTCCCCGACGGCACCCGCGGCTACCGCACGGGCGACCTGGGGCGACGGCTGCCGGGCGGCGCCATCGCCTTCGCCGGGCGCGCGGACGGGCAGCTCAAGATCGCCGGACACCGGGTCGAACCCGCCGAGACCGTCGCCGCGCTGGAGGCCCACCCCGCCGTGCGCCGCGCCGTGGTGACCGCCCGCCGCCGTACGCCCACCGCCGCCCCGGTGCTCTGCGCGTACGTCGTCCCCCGCGCCCCGGGCCCCGACCTCCCCGCGCTCGCGGCGCTGCTGCGCACCGACCTGACGGGCAGGCTGCCCGCCCACCTGGTCCCGGCGCACCTCGTCCTCGTCGAGGAGATCCCCAGCACGGTGATGGGCAAGGCCGACCTCGACGCGCTCCCCGACCCGTTCGGCCGCACCGACACCAGCACGGGCACGGACACCAGCACGGGCACGGGCACGGACACCAGCACCGGCACGGGCACCGGCACCGAGCCCGCCACCGCCACCGCCACCGCCACCGGCACCGGCACCGAGCGCGGACTCCTCCGGGAACGCGTCGCCGGGCACTGGGCCGCGATCCTCGCCGTCGACACCGCCGCCGCGCTGGCCCCCGGCGCGGACTTCCAGGACCTCGGCGGCGACTCCCTCGCCCTGATCGAGATGCTCACCGCGGTCTCCTCGGACCTGCTGAACCGGGCCCAGGCCGACCACTTCATGAACCGACTGGAGTCCCTGGTCCGCGAAGTGACCCTCAATCAGGTCTGCGCCCACGTCGAGGCCGCCCGGGAAGAGGTGCCCGCGTGATCTTCATCGGAGACGGCGCCCTGCTGCGCCGGGCCGTGCGCCACACCCTCGCCGAAGGCCGCCCCGTCGACCTCGTGTGCTCCGCGGACCCCCTCGACGCGGCCGGGACCCCGCACCTGGCCGCGGCGGACGTCAACGCGCACGCCGACACCCTCGCGGCCGCCTGCACCGACGGCGTCGTCTGGTCCCTGAACAACCGGCGGATCTTCCGCGCCCCGCTGCTCTCCCGGGGCCTGCGCATCCTCAACGTCCACAACGGCCTGCTGCCGCAGCACCGCGGACTGCCCTCCGTCGCGCTCCTCTTCGCCCTGCTGCACGGCGACGCGGAGTACGGCGCCACGCTCCACGAGGTCGACGCGGGCATCGACACCGGGCCGGTGCTCGCCGAGCGCCGCTTCCCCCTCACCCCCGACACCCGCCACCACCAGGCCATGCTGAGCGGCATCCGGGCCTGCCAGCAGCTCTTCGAGGAGCACCTCCCGTACGTCGCCACGGGCACCCCGGCCCCGCCCGCCACCCACCGCCCGTCGGCGCCCTCCGCCTACTACGGCGTCCGCGCCCTGGCCCGGCTCGCGGACTTCCGGGGCCACCCGGCCTACGCCCGCGCCACCGACCTCGGCCCCTTCGCCGCCCACGCCCCCGAACTGGCGCGGGAGGTGGAGTCCCTGGCCGAGCGCCCCGGGTGACCGCCACGGCCCAGGGCGGCGGGGCGCCGCGTCAGGCGCCCGTACCCGGCTCCGCACCGAGCAGGACGGAGACCAGCCGCGCGGTGCTCGCCCCCGAGCCACCGCGCGGCCGGTCCCCGTCCTCGTCCCCGGCGGGAACCCGCGTCATCAGCAGGTGGTGCACGGTACCGACGAGCGCGAGCGCGATCGTGCCCACGTCGGTGCCCGCCGCGACCCGCCCCGCGAGCTGCTCCGCCTCGAGGTACGCGGTGACCGAGCCCTGGATCGCGTCGAAGGCGGGCGCTCCGGACCGGATCCCCTCCTGGGTGTGCATCGCGGCCACGGCCCGGGTCATCGCCAGCCGCGCGACCGCCGGGGGAAGGGAGTCCAGCAGCGCGTCGGCCACCTCCTGGAGGTTGCCCGCGACGGTGCCCCGACCCACGAGGGCGCCCAGCCCCTCGGCCCGGCGGGCGCCGCGCGCGAACCGGTCCAGCACCAGCTCGGCGACGAACTCGTCCAGACCGGCGAAGTGCGTGTGCAGGACCCCCTTCGCACAGTCCGCCTCCGCCGTGACCGCTCGGCTGGTCAGGCCCGCCGCCCCGTCGCGGGCCACCACCCGTTCCGCCGCCGCGAAGAGCCGCTCGCGCAGATCGGGAATCGCCACTCCACGAGGTGACACAACTGCCCCTTTCCTCAGGCCCATTGCAAGTATGGGCGCTCGCCCATACTCTTTGGGCACCTGCCCATACTAGACAGGAGCCCCCATGGACCGGCCGCCCGGCACCACGCCCGCATCCACGCCCGTATCCACGCCCGCATCCACCCCGACCACCCCCAACACCGCACAGGCGCAGGCGTGGAACGGCTACGAAGGAGCCCAATGGGCCCGCGGCCAGGACCGCTGGGACGCCATCAACGACGGCTTCAACGCACCGCTGCTGGGCGCCGCCGCCATCGGCGACCTCGACCGCGTGCTCGACATCGGCTGCGGCGCCGGCCGCACCACCCGCCTCGCCGCCCGGCGCGCCCACCGCGGCCACGCCCTCGGCCTGGACCTCTCCGCCCCCATGCTGGAACGGGCCCGCGCGAGCACCGACCGCGAGGAAGTGCGCAACGCCTCGTTCGTACGGGCCGACGCCCAGGCGCACCCGTTCGCGCCGGGATCCTTCGACGCGGCCATCAGCCGCTACGGCATGACGTTCTTCGCCGACCCCGTCGCGGCCTTCGCCAACATCGCCCGCGCCCTGCGCCCCGGCGCCCGCCTCGCCTTCATCTGCGCCGCCGAACCGGCGGCCAACGAATGGCACCGGGCCCTGGCCTCCCTGCGCGGCATCCTCCCGCTCGTGGACTTCGGCGAGCCGGGGGTCCCCGGCGTGTTCTCCCTCGCCGACCCCGACCGGACCCTCGCCCTGCTGTCCGACGCCGGTTACGAACACCCCCGCGCGCAGCGCGTGGAGGTGGCCGGGGACTGGGGCGAGGACGTCGCGACCACGGCCGACTTCCTGCTCTCCTCCGGGCCCGTGCGCCACCACTTCGACCAACTCGGCCCCGAATCGCAGGAGTCGGCCCGCCACACCCTGACCGACGCTCTGCGCCCCCACCACCACGAGGGCGCGGTCCGCCTGCGCAGCAGCTCCTGGCTCATCACGGCGACCCGCTGACGCCCGGTCGCCTCGCCCGGCCCGCCCGGACTCGAACGTCCCGCGGCCCCGGCGCGGCCGCCACCGTGCCCCCATCACGGCGGCGGCCTAGCATGGAGGTCATGGACACCACGTGCGGGACGACCTGGCGGCGGCTCGTCCTCTTCGTCCCCGCGGCCGTGCTGGCCGCCCAGGCACCGCTCCTGACCAGCGCTTACGCGCTGGACGCGCCCCAGCGGCCCCTCACCGCCGCGTCGGCCCCGGCCCCGGTCCAGGCCCCGCCCCAGGACGACGCGCAACCCGCCCTCGACGCGCTCGACGAGGTGGTGCGGGGCGACTTCACCGCCGTCTCGGCGCGCTTCGACGAGACGCTCCGCCGACAGGCCTCCCCGGAACTCCTCGCGCGGTCCTGGCAGGACTACCAGCGGGCCTTCGGCTCCTACCGGTCGCACGGGGACCCCGTCCAGTCCACCTCCGGTGATCAGAGCGTCGTCCGCGTCCCCCTCGACATGGCGAAGCAACCCGGCGAGTTCCGCATCACCTTCGCCCAGGACGGGCAGGTCACGGGCCTCTACTTCCTCCGGGCGGGAGTCCCGGTCCCGAGCCCCTGAAACCGAGGTCCGGCCGCCTTCACGAGGGCGCGGGCGGTGTGGGCGGTGTCGATCACGGTGGTGCGCGAGCGGTGTGCGGCCTCCCGGGCGCGTCCGAGCGAGCGGCGGCCGGGGCCGCGGCGCAGCAGCTCCTCGTACAGGCCGAGATGCCGCTCGGCGATCCCCGCGGGATCGAAACGGGCCGCGTTCCGTCGGGCGGCCTCCCCCATCCGTCGGCGCAGCCGGTCGTCGCCCACCAGGTCGAGCAGGGCGGCCGCGACGGCCCCCGGGTCGCCGGGCGGCACGAGGCGTCCGTCGACGCGGTCCTCGATGATCTCGCGCGGTCCGACGGGGCAGTCGGTGGAGACGACGGGCACGCCGCAGCGCATGGCCTCGACGATGGTCATGCCGAACGACTCCTGGTCGGAGGTGGAGACGGCGACGGAGCCTTGCGCCCACTGCGCGTCCAACCGATCGGAGTTCCCCATGAGATGGGCGCTCCCCGTCAGACCGAGCGCACGGATCAGGGCCGTGAGGCGCTCCTTCTCGTCGCCCGTGTGGTCGCCGCTGCCGAAGATCCGTAGCTGCCAGTCGGGATGGGCCCTGGCGACCTCGGCGAAAGCGCGCAGGAGCACGTCGTACCGCTTCACCGGAGTGAGCCTGCCCGCCGCCACGATGACCCGTGCGGTGCCGTCGCAAGGGTCCGCCCGGGCCGCGGGCACGCTGTTCGGCACGGCTTCCACCCGCAGGCCGGGCGGCCCGATCCGACGGTAGGTGCGCGCGTCCGCGTCGGTCACGGTGGTGAGCGCGTCCAGCAGCCGGTAGCGGTGGCGTATCTCGTGGCGCATGCGCAGGCCGTGGCCGGCGAGCGTCAGGTGTTCCTGTCCGACCCGGATGATGCCGGGGCGGGCCTGGCGGGCGATGTGCACGTTCAGTCCCGGCCTGGTCCCCACGACCACGTCGGCCTCCAGGCGCGAGAGGTACCGGCCGATGCGTGCGTCGGTCAGGGCGCTGTACTGCTTGTGCCGGCCGTCGGCGCGGGGGAAGACCTCGGCGGGTTCGCCGTGCCGGGGGTCGTCGCCGTCGCTGCCGGGGACCGCGGCGCGCAGGTCGACCAGCGGGGTCAGACGCACGCCGGGGGGCGCACCCATGGTCGGCACCTCGCGGTGGCGCAGGGCCGAGACGATCTCGACCTCGTGCCGCTCCGCCAGGGCCGCGGCGAGGTTGAACGTCGATCTGATCGTGCCGCCGATGCCGTAGGCGTTGTGGAGGAGGAAGCAGATGCGCACGGGGCGGCCCGCCTTTCGGTCGCTGTCGGGCTCAGGGGTGGTGGCCCCGCGGCTCTCGGCCGCGCCGGTCAGCAGAATGCGCGAGATGCCCCAAAGGAAACCCAAAGAACCTAAAGATCACCTTCAGGAATCAGGACAAAGGGCATGCAAGTCTTGGGCGCATGAACGGCATCCTGGTCGTCGAGGACGATCCCCAGCTCGGCCCCGCCCTGCGCCGCGGGCTGACCGCCGAGGGCTACCGCGTCGAGCTGGTCGCCGACGGGCGGATGGGACTGGAGCGGGCCCTGACCGGCGATCACGCGGTGATCGTCCTCGACATCATGCTCCCCGGCCTCAACGGCTACCGGATCTGTTCCGCCCTGCGCGCCGCGGGCGTGGACACCCCCGTGCTGATGCTCACCGCCAAGGACGGCGAGCACGACGAGGCCGAGGGCCTGGACACCGGCGCCGACGACTACCTCGTCAAACCGTTCTCCTCCCTCGTCCTGCGCGCCCGCCTCCGCGCCCTGCTGCGCAGGGGAAACGCGGGCGCCGACGCACGGTCCGTCCTGCGCGCCGGGGACCTGTGGCTGGACCTCGCGGGCCGTCGGGCGGGCCGCGGCGCCACGGAGCTCGCCCTCACGCCGAAGGAGTTCGCGATCCTCGCCTGCCTCATGCACACACCGGACCGGCCGGTGTCGAAGGAGGCGATCCTCGACGAGGTGTGGGACCCGGCCTACACCGGCGGCACCGCCATCGTGGAGGTCTACGTCTCCACCCTGCGCAAGAAGCTCGACGCCCCCTTCGGCACCCACAGCATCGAGACCGTGCGCGGCAGCGGCTACCGCCTCGACGCCCGCCCGGACGCCCACCGTGGCTGACCGCACCCGCCCCGCGGGCGGTCGCCGCACGCCGCCGCTGCTGCGGCGGCTGCCCGCCCAGCTGCGCACCGCGCTCGTGGCGGGGCTCGCCGCCCTCGTCCTGGCCGGCGCCGCCGCGTGGTGGTTCCAGGGCTACGTCTACGACACCGTCTACCAGGAGTCCGTCCAGCGCGCGGCCGAGGAGTCCCGGCGCCTCGCCGACCAGGCGGTCTCCGGATGGAAGGAGGCCCACGGGAGCCCGCCGGGGCCCTACCTCCAGATCGACCGCACGGGCCGGGTCGTCGCCGGGGCGGGCGGCGCCCCGGACCTCGTGGGCCTGCCGGAGCTGCTCCCGCCGCCGCCCCCGGGGCCGCCCCGCGGCTGGGCCGTCGGCGGGCCGTCGGAGAGCACCGTCCGCCTCGGAGACGTCGACGAGCACGACCGCGCCCGCTTCCACCTCCCCGACGGCAGCCTGCCGTCGAGTTCCGACGGGTTCCCCGACAAACCGGCCCTGCTGGCCCACGAAGAGGCCCACTACCTCGCCCACCGCGCCGTCCGGGTCATCGCCAGACCCCTGGTCATTCCCCGAGGAAAGTGCGAGCACCCCACCGAGCCCGACGGATCGTGCCGGTCCACCCTCTACGTCCTCGTACCGCCCTACGTGGCCGAGTACGTCTCCGACGCGCTGACCCTCCCGCTCGCGGCCGGGGTCCCCGCCGCCGCGCTCGTGGTCGCCGCGACCGCCTGGGCCACCGGACGGCGCTCACTGCGCCCGGTCGAGGCGATCCGCCGCGAGGTCGCCGAGATCACCGACTCCAGCCTGGAGCGCCGAGTACCGGTCCCCGAGGGCCGCGACTCCATCCGCGCACTGGCCGAGACGACCAACACCACCCTCGACCGGCTGGAGGACGCCGTCGACCGCCAACGCCGCTTCACCGCCGACGCCGCCCACGAGTTGCGATCCCCCCTCGCGGCCCTGCGCTACCAACTGGAGACCGCCCTCGACCACCCCGACAGCATCGACCCGAACGAAGCGCTCCGGGGCGCCCTCGACACCACCCGCCGCATCCACGGCCTCACCGAGGACCTGCTCCTGCTGGCCCGCCCCGACCGACCCGCCCCCCACTCCCTGGTCGACGTCGCCGGACTCATCGGGGAACTCGCCTCCGAGTACCGGTACATGGGACATCCCGTCACCCTGGCGAGTACGCCGGACCAGGCGCCGGTCCGCGGCGACGGCCGCCAACTGCACCGCTTGCTGCGCAACCTCCTCGACAACGCCGTACGGCACGCGCGCACCACCGTGGTCCTGGACGTCACCGACGACGGTCGGACCACCACGGTCGACGTCCACAACGACGGCACCACCCTCACCCCCGACGAGTGCGAGCGCGTCTTCGCGCGCTTCACGCGCCTGGACGAGGCCCGCGACCGCGAGGCGGGCGGCAGCGGACTCGGCCTGGCCATCGCCCGCGACATCGCCCAGCGACACCGCGGAACCCTCACCGCACGCCCCAGCGAGCCCGGCCCCGGCACCACCTTCACCCTGCGCGTGCCCACGGCGGCGCCGGACCCGGGCGCGCGGACCGCCGCGAACCCCGCGCCCTGAAACGGCGCCCGGCCCGGCAGCCCGGCCCGGCAGAACCGCACGGCAGTACGGCCCGGAGCGCGGCCAGTTGGGCCATCTACGGTCCAACTACCCTGCGACGGCAGGACGTTCGGCCCTGCTCAAGATCATCGGGAATTCTTATGATCAACTCATGGAAAAGAACAAGAACTTCCGGTTAGCCTCCGCCGTCCCCGCCACCCTCTGCCTGGCCCTGGCCACCGCGGTCGCCGTCGTCCCGACGAGCGCCCAGGCCGCCCCGAGCGCCGCCGGCACCTCGCTCTCGCCCGCCGGCCACCGCTTCGAGGCCGTCGCCGCGCAGCCCGTGGTCTTCGAGGCCGGACCGATCACCGTGACCTGCGCGCGCTCCTCCTCGCTCCCGGGCAAGGACGCCGTCCACAACACGGTCCCGGCCGGGGCCGCACGCACCAACCCGACCGGCCCGGTGGCCCTGCGCATCGCCCCGCCCACCTTCCAGGACTGCACCACCGACGCGCCGGGCCTGCGCGTGGCGGTCGAGACCAACGAGGACCACGGCCCCTGGCAGGTGCTGCTCCAGCACGGCGCTCCGGCCACCGCCCGGCTGTCGATCCCCGCGGGCGGCTTCGTCCTGCGGACCGGCGGGCTGCTCTCCTGCTCGGCGACCGCGGCGCCCGGCGGCCCCGCGACCGCGGAAGGCCGTTGGCGCACCGGCGCGGCGGCGCCGGCGGTCGTCCTGGACAAGGCGGCGATCCCGGTGAAGCTGGAGGGTTCGTACTTCTGCCCGACGTCCATCACCTCGGCCGCCATCTCGGCCGAGTACACCGTCCGCGACACCACCGACCCGGCGCGGCAGATCACCGTCGGCCCCGCCTGAGGGCGCGGGCCCCGGCCCGGGTCGGGCCCGGGTCAGGGGGTGGACGGCGGGCGGTGGTGGGGTGCCACCACCCAGGTGGAGCCGCGCAGGATGTGCAGCAGCCCCTGCGAGACGAGTGCGCCCACCGCCCGGTTCACGGTGTACACGCTCACCCCGTAGTCGGCGGCGAGCCGCACGCGCGGTGGGACGCGGTGGCTGAGTCGGCCGGAGAGGATCCCGCGCCGGAGGTCCGCGGCGACCCGGTGCCACAGCGGCCCTTCGCCGTGGACCAGCACCATCGCGTGCGTGCTCACGATCCGGCGGCGCCCGACGCCCTGCCGGGTGTGCAGGGCCCGGCGGGCGAACTGCGCGGTGGTGACCGAGACCCCGTAGAGCCGTGCGATCTCCCCGACGCTCGGCGCCGGGCCGCGCGACTGCTGGAGGGCGTCCGCGACGCGCTGGTATCGGGGCCCGGCGCCCGCCCGGCGCCGGGCGGGGGCGGCGGGGCCGTTCATCGTCCGGCCCCGGTGGCGCAGTTCCGCGGACCGGCGGGCTCGTCGCACACTATTCGTCCTCCCAGAAATCGGGCGATCTGCTCGAATTCCTTACAGGGTGGTGCCGGATTCGAGATGGGGGGAAGGGTCGTAGGTCCTGGATCCGTGGTTCCGATGCCGGAATGTTGCGGTTCGATTCTGGCGGGGCGCCTCATTTCTGCCGCTCGGCTGAATTCTATCGATATGGGCGGTTCGAGCCGTTGGGTGATCCGTGTGGTCGGAAGTAAACAGTCCTGTTTTCGGTGGGACGACCGACGGGCCCCGGTGCGGACCTGTGGCACGGAAAAGGCAGTAGGTCGGTCGGGCGGCCGGCAGTGGCAAAATACGTCAGGACCAAGGGCCTCACCTCGGGGTGACCATGTGCCCGGGAATGCGCGGGACCAAGGTCCCGGATCCCGATGCGCAAGGGTCGGACGCCTCTTACTTGCCCGTCGGGGCCGATATCGTCTTTATGGACAATTTTCGACGGGGTCGTGCGGCGGATTAGCAGAATTGCCCCCCGGCATCGGATAAGGGGGACGTCTGCTGTTATGGTCCTTCTGTTATTCCGGTGTCAATCGAAGATCGTGAATGCGTTCGCGGCGGGCCAGGCGCGTGCGTGCACGATCCGAGGGCGCGGACAGGAGACGTGGCGCCGTCCCGGTCTCGTGACAGAGGAACCGGGCAGCGCGCCGCCGACCACCGAAGGTGCTTGTGAAGATCATCTCCGTGGCGACGCAGAAGGGCGGCGTCGGCAAGACCAGCTCCACCGTCAACCTGGGCGCGGGCCTGGCCCTGGCCGGGCAGCGGGTCCTCGTCGTCGACCTCGATCCGCAGGCCCAGGCGGGCACCGCGCTCGGGCTGAACCTCTCCAGCGAGGAGCAGCTCGCCCGCTCGCTCGGCTGGGTCATGCAGGGGCGGCTCCAGGGCATGCGCATGGACCTGCCCGCCATCTGGTTCGACCGCAGCGAGCTGCTCGCCGACTTCGAGGGGGCGGGCTCGCTGCACCTGCTGGCCTGCGAGGAATCCACGATGACGGCGGCCCAGGACCTGATCCACAAGAAGGGGTACCAGGCGACCCCCGTGCTGCGGCGGATGCTCCTGGAGGTCGCCTCCGAATTCGACTTCGTGGTGATCGACACCCCGCCCGCGGTGACATCGATGTCAGCCACCGCGCTGGCGGCGGCCGACTACGTGCTCACCGTGTGCGTCCCCGAATACCCGGCGCTCAAGGGCGCGGCGGCCACCCGCGGCACGGTGCGCTACGTGAAGGACCGCACCGGCGGCGAGTGCGACCCCCAGTACCTCGGGGCGATCATCAACCGGTCGAACCCGCCGTCCAAGTGGAAGATGCAGGAGGTCAACATCCGCAACGGCATGCTCGACACCGACCTGGCCCCCTTCCGGACGGACATCCGCGTCGACAACCGGATCAGCGACTCGTTCGCCTTCGGGGTCCCCGCCGTCGTCCGCTACGCCAGCTACACCCCGGGAAAGATGTACGGCGAGCTGATGGTGCAGATCCTGCGCAGGATGGGCCAGCCCCCGGAGCAGTGGGAGACGCCCGAACGCATCGAGGGCGAGGTGCCCCGTGTCTGAGGAACCGACTCCGGGCCGGGCGGCCCGCAGCAAACGGATGCCGCCGTCCTACTTCAGGATCCAGGGCAGTTCCCTGGTCAAGGACCTGCTCGCCGGTGCGGACGCGGTGGCCGGGCGCTCCTTCCTCGGCTCGGGCGGCCAGGCCCCCGGCCCGGCCCCGGTGCCCGCCCCGCCCGCGTCCCACGTACCGGCCGAGGCGGCCCACGTACCGGCCGAGGCGGCCGCGGCCGAGGCGCCCCGGGCCGACGTGCCCGCGCCGGGAGGCGTACCGGCCTCACCCGCCGCCGTGCCCCTCGGGCCGCCCGCGCCCGGGGACGCGGCGCCCGGCGCACCCGTCGACCGGCCCACCGGGCCGTGGGCGCACGGCGCCGTCCACGCGAGCTACGCCGACGCCAAGCTCCGCTCCTCGCAGTGGCGCGCGCACGGCTTCCGCATCGCTCCCGACGTGCTCGCCCGCCTCAAGACGAGGGTCAACCGGGACCGGCGCACCACCGGGAACCCGCACCTGGCCATCGGCCACTACGTCGACGCGGCCCTGCGGCACATGCCGGGCGACGTCGGCGCGCTCATCGCCATGGCCGAGGAATTCGGCACCGGTCAGCTCTGGGACCAGGAGCGGACCCAGCCGTCCACCTACCGCGTCGGCCGGCGGGCGTACGCACTGGCCTCCGGAATGAAGATGCAGCTCCAAGAGGCGGATTTCGGCCGGCGCGGCACCCAGGTGGTCTCCGCCGGAATCGAGACCTTCCTGGACGCCCTGGAGACGGAGGGGCCGCTGCGGCGGCCGGTCAAGAAGGGCTGACCGCCCGGTGGCCGACCACGGCGACCACCGGGCCGCGCGGACCACCGGGCCAGCCCCCGACCGATGGCTGCAACGATGCCTGCAACGCTGGAACGAACGATGTCTGCGACGATCGCTCCATCAATGTCACCCACACCTCACAATTCCTTGTGACAGCAGTGCCGAAAAACAATGGAAAAGCGTCTCGCTGGTGATTCCGTGGCCGATTTCCGGGCCCTGTGCGGGCTCCGGCCAATTGAGCGCCTTCGTCGTTTCTAGTGACGCGAGATTCCATTCCGTTTTGCGTTATGATCCCGCTGACGGCGAATCGCAGACATGTGACGGAGAGGGCGCTGTATGTCCCTGCCCAGTGGGAAGCTCAGTACCAGTGCTGTCGCCGCTGCGGCAGGACTCAGCGAATCGTGGGCCTGGAAGGCGCGGGACCAGGGGGTGCTCAGCGAGCCCCATTTCGAGGAGGACGTCGTCGCGCTGCGCGTCTACGCCTTCGTCTGCCAGATCGTCTGGCCCGGTACGCGCCGCCCGCGCAGCGCCCGGCAGGAGCTGGAGCTGTGGCAGCAGTCGGCGGTCGACGCCGCCCGCCGGGCCGCGAGCGACCCGGCCACCACCTCGGAAACGGCCCTGTGGGTCCTGGAGGACTCCGTCCACCTGGTGACCTCGCCCGATCAGCGGGCCTCGTTCGACCTCAAGTACCTCGGCGGGCGCTCCGCCTTCCGCATCCCGGTGGGCCTGTGGGCGTCCCAGTTGCCCGACGCGATGGCCTCGCTGGCCTCGCGGCGCCGCCGCGGCGGAAATCCCGGGTCCGCGCGGTGAGCAGGCGCGGCGTCGCCCCGTACGCGGCGCGCCCGTACGTCATTTCGGTCCCCCCTGACAACGGGGAGGCCGAAATGACGTAGGACCACGACGGCTCAGCCGTTGGGAAGACACCGGGGGTCGGGGTGTTTCGCAGTCACCCGCCCGGTGTTCCAGTCTCCGGAAGGCTTCGCAGGCCTTCCGAAGGAATCCGGCGACCGGCTTACGCCCGGTCGTCCCGGCATTCGAACCGTTCCTGCCGAACACCCGAGGAGAAGTACGAGAGTCGGCTTTGCCATGCTCTCGTCGTACGAGAAGGCTTCGCCATTTTGCACTACCGCCATGCCATTTTTCAATCAGGCCGTCTCCGGCCCGCCACCCTCCGGCAGCCGAGGGCCGACGGAGCGAACCGGTGAGCGCCCCGGGAAGCACCCGCGCCGAAGCCCCGCTGTGGACCCCGGAGGCCGGGCAGTGGCTGTCGACCTCGACGGGCCGGATCGCCCCCGACGGCTACGGCTGGATGCAGGCCGTGCACTGGGTCGCCGACGGCGGGCACTACCGCCCCCGCCGCTCCCACGGACCCGCCTTCGGCGACACCACCGTGCGGATCGCGAACGAACTCGCCCGGTTCTCCCCCTGCCGCCCCGGCGTCGACCACCTCGCGCGACGGCTCGGGCTGAGCGAGCGCACCGTCCAGTACCACCTCCAGATGCTCCGCCAGGCCGGTCTCCTCGCCTACGTCGAGCGGGGCACGCGGGTACGGGGCCGGGGCCGCCGGGCGAGCGAGTTCGCCCGGCTCGTCCCCGCCGCCTTCGACGACCGCCTCGGGGTCCGCGTCATCGGCAGCGGAGTCCGGCGCCGACCGGTCGGGATGGCCGAAGCGGGGCGGGCCGAGATGGCCGCGCTGGGCCGCAAGGCCGTCCGCAGCGCACGGCGCCGGCGCCCCCGCGCGGGCCGGGCGACCCCCTTCGGGCCGCCCGCCCCTTGCACCCCAAAGGGGGTTGCTCCTCCTGCTCCTTCCCCTACCGGTGATACTCGTCCGCCCTCTGAGGCGAAGCTCGGTCGCGGGAAAGCACCCACGTCCACCCCCGGCACGAGCGGGGCCGCACCGCTCAACGCCGTCGGGCGCCGCTTCCGGCTCGCGGCCGAACTGATCCGCCGGGTCGGCTGGCTCGGCCGCAGCTCCACCCCCCGGATCGCCTGGATCGTGCGGCACGTCGCCGACGCGGGCTGGAGCGCCGACGAGGTGATGGCCTGGCTGCACGCCCGCGGCGAGGCCGACTCCGTACGCCGCCCCTCCGGGCTGCTGGCGACCCTGCTCCAGGGCGCCGAGACCCTCCTCGACACCCCGCAGAAGCGAGCCATGGCCGTCGAGGACTGGCGGGACTCCCGGGCCGCCGGGCAGCGCCGCCACCGCGGCTGGCTGCCCGCCACGAACGCACCGCGCTCCCGCGCCGTACGCGAGCTGGTCACGACCGCCCTCGTGCCCCGGCAGCGCACCGACCTGCGCCCGGCCCCCGCCGCGCCGCGGGCGCCCCTCGACGGCCGGTCGCTCGCGCCCGCCCACACGGCCCTGCTGCGCGAGACCGCACGGGCCGAGTTCATGCTCGGGGACAGCACGCTGGTGCGCTCCGCCGTCCGGGCCTGGGGCGGCGAGCGGGCCGCCGAGGTCTACGGCGAGGAGCTGGTGCGGCGCGTGCTCGGGCTCGCCCGGGCCACCGACCGGCTGACCCTCGCGAGCCCCCGGGCCGCGTCGTGACCCCTGCCGTCGGCCCGGCCCCCCAGGGCCCCGGACCCGGCTCCGGGGCCGACCTCGCCCGGGTCGCCCTGGAGGCCGCCCGCGCGGCCGCCCGCAGCGCCGCCGAGCCGGGTGCCCGGACCGCTGCCCGGCGCGTCCGGTCGGCGGGCGGCGGCGCACGGGAGCCCGAGCCGCTGGGGGCGGTGGTGCGCGGGGTGGTGACCGAGCGGGCCTGGGGCCCCGGCCGGGGCCCCGACGGCGTGCTCGCCCGCTGGCCCGGGGTCGCCGCCGAACTGGCCGCGCACGTACGGGCCGTGGGCTTCTCGGAGGCCGAGGGCAGGCTGGACCTGCTGCCCGACTCCCCGGCGTACGTGCTGCACCTGCGGCTCCTCGGGGACGAGTTGCTGCGCCGGTTCGCCGCGCTGCCGGGAGGGGAGCGGGTACGGGAGATACGCGTCCTGGAGGCGGCTCCGCCGGGGTCGCCGGACCTGCCCGACCCGCCGGCCCTCCCGACCCAGCGGGATCCGGCGGACCCGTCGACCCGACCGCCCACGGACGCGGAGCCCTCGGCGGGCTACCGCCGGGCGTTGGCCGCGCACCGGAGGGGCCGCCGAGCCGGTCTACGGGCCCGCGGCGCCGACCCGGCGGCCGGACCGGCCGCCGGGACGGACGGGACGGACGACGCGGTCAGGCGGGATCGGTCGTGATGGTGGGCGCCTGGTCGTGCCAGACGCAGAACACGGAGACCGAGGCGGAGCCGCGGGTGAAGGTCACCCGGATCCATTTGTCCTGCACCCACCGCTGCACGGACCAACCGGGCGCGGGCGCGGCCGTGAGCAGGCTCGCGGAGTCCTTCCCGACCGAGAAGGTGACGGTGCCCCCCTCGGTGACGCGGGACCGCGTCTCTCCCCGCGGCGTCGACCGCGACGGGGAAGGGGTGTTGCCGGTGCTCCGGGACGGGCCGCTGCCCGGGTCGTTCGTCCCCGGCGGTGTGGCGGGGCCGCCGGAGTGCCCGTCCGGGTTCTGTCCACCAGTGCCGGTACTGGCCGGTGGTGAAGGGGTCGGGGTGCGCGGGGGCGGGGTGGTGCCCGGCGCGGCTTTCGGCGGTGGCGCGGGAGGAGAGGCGGCCCCGGCCGTGATCAGCAGGGCCTGCGGGGGATCGTCGACGGCCCCGTGCATGACGCTCCGGATGCCCCACCAGGAAACCGCGACCGCCGCTCCCATGGCCAACAGCCACACGGATCTGCGCAGCAATCCTGTCTCCATTGCGGCAGCGTATCCAGCGGACTTCGCGCGGCGCAAAGAAATCAATACGCCTCGTCCGGATCGGATCGTCAGGCATGTCGATCGCGCCACCCGGGCCGAAGTCCGCATTCCTTTGCCGCCGTTCGCTACCGGGAAGTCGTGCCGTACACTTCGGGCCATGGCATGTGTGCTCGTAGTCGAAGACGACCTGTTCGTGCGCTCGGCCCTCATCCGTCATCTGACCGAATCCGGCCACGTGGTGCGAAGTGCCGGAACGGCGATCGAAGCATTGCGCGAAGTGACCGCCCAGGACATCGACGTCGTCATACTCGATCTCGGACTGCCGGATCTCGACGGGTCGGAAGTCCTGAAAATGATGCGGGGGATAACCGACGTCCCCGTCATCATCGCGACCGCCCGTGACGACGAATCAGAAATAGTGCGGCTGCTCAACCGCGGCGCCGACGACTACCTGACGAAACCGTTCTCGGTGGAACAGCTCTCCGCGCGGCTCTCCGCCGTCCTGCGCCGCTCCGGCCGTGCCTCGTACGACGAGGGCCGCGCCGAGGAGACGACCCTCATCAGCGTGGGCGAGCTGCGGATCGACCCGGTCCGCCGCAGGGCGGCCCTCGGCGAGCGGATGCTGGAGCTGACCCGGCGCGAGTTCGACCTGCTCGCCTTCCTCGCGGAGCGCCCCGGCGCCGTGGTGCCCCGGCGGGTCCTGCTGTCGGAGGTCTGGCAGCAGACCTACGGCGACGACCAGACCATCGACGTCCACCTGTCCTGGTTGCGCCGCAAGCTCGGCGAGACCGCGGCGCAGCCGCGCTACCTCCACACCGTCCGCGGGGTCGGCTTCAAGCTGGAGGCGCCCGGCACGTCGGCGTGCTTCGGAGCGGGCGCCCACACCGCATGAAATGGGCCCTCGTACGGGTGTGCCTCGCGGTCACCCTGATGGTCGTCGCCGCCTTCGCGGTCCCGCTCGCCATCGCCGTCCGCGACGCGGCCCGCGACCGGGCCTTCACCGCCGCCGAGCGCGAGGGCGCCGCGATCGGTCCGGTGCTGTCCCTCACCACCGAACGCGAGCCGCTCGCACACGCGTTGGCCAGTACCCGGGCCGGGGCCGAGGGACGGATGTCCGTGCACGTGCCGGACGTACCGGTCGCCGAACTCGGCGGCACCCGGGTCCGTCCGCAGGACGTCGAGGACGCCGAGCGGCGCCGCCGGATGGTGCGGATCGCGGTCCCCGGCGGATGGGCCGTCCTCCAACCCACCCTCCTCGGCTCCTCCGGGACGGCCGTGGTCGAGGTGTTCGTGCCCGCCGAGAAGGTCACCGAAGGGGTGAGCACCGCCTGGCTGGTGCTGGCCGGGGTCGCCGTCGCGCTCGTCGCCGGATCGGCCGTCGTCGCCGACCGGCTCGGGGTCCGCATGGTGCGGCCCGCCGAACGGCTGGCCGCGGCCGCGCACGCGCTGGGCGAGGGGCGGCTCGACGCCCGCGTCCCGGAGGCGGGACCGGCCGAACTGCGCACCGCCGCGCAGGCGTTCAACACGATGGCCGAGCAGGTGCTCAGCCTGCTCGAAGCGGAGCGGGAGCTGGCGGCCGACCTCTCCCACCGGCTGCGGACCCCGCTCACCGCCCTGCGGCTGAACGCGGCCTCGCTGGGCGACGGCCCGCCCGCCGAGCAGACCCGTGCGGCGGTCGCGAAGCTGGAGGGTGAGGTCGACACGATCATCCGCAGCGCCCGCGAGCACCGTCCCTGCGCGGGCACCGGGCCGGTGCCCGGGCTGGGCTGCGACGCGGCGGCCGTGGTCCGCGAACGGCTCGACTTCTGGGCGGCGCTGGCCGAGGACGAGGGGCGGCCGGTCCGTGTCGCGGGCACCGAGGAGCCGGCGACCGTACCGGTGGCCCGGGCGGACCTGGCCGCCGCGCTCGACGTGATGCTCGGCAACGTCTTCCGGCACACGCCCGAGGGCACCGGCTTCTCCGTCGACCTGCACCGCGGCGGGGACGCGCTGATCGTGCTGGTCTCCGACGCCGGTCCCGGGATCGCCGATCCGGAGGCGGCGCTGCGGCGCGGCAACGAGGGCGGGCGGGCCGGGTCCACGGGGCTCGGCCTCGACATCGTGCGCAAGCTCGCCGAGTCGACGGGGGGTGAGGTGAGCGTCGGCCGCTCCGTGCTCGGCGGGGCCGAGGTCCGTGTCCGGCTCGGCCACGCCCCCCGCCCGAGCGGCCGCCGCCGCCCCCGCCGCGCGACCCGCCGCCACGGCTGACACCCCGCCCTCCGGGCCCGCCTCAATCGCCGGCGAGGCTGGATGTGCCCCCGTGGTGCGTCGCCCGCGCCCGCCGGTCCGCCTCAATCGCCGGCGGGGCTGGATGTGCCCCCGTGGTGCGTCGCCCGCGGCTGCCGGGGCGCCTCAATCGCCGGCGGGGCTGGACAATCC